>JABIYQ010000048.1 GCA_018702715.1 Desulfobacula sp.
ATTAATAGTTGAAAAAGGAATGATAAAATGACATACAAAGGATTCCGAATGCCACAATTAACAAGCGGAATTTTGATTCAGCGCTACAAACGGTTTCTTGCCGATATTAGGCTTGAAACAGGCGAAAAGGTGACAGCCCATTGTCCAAATTCAGGTTCCATGAAAGGGTGTGCGATTCCCGGATCACCTGTCTGGCTTTCAACAAGCTTAAATCCCAAAAGAAAGTATAAATATACCTGGGAGTTAATTAAAACGCCGGAAACAATGATTGGTATCAATACCCTGGTGCCCAATAAGCTTGTGAAGCAATCCATTGAAAATGATCTGATAAAGGAGTTATCCGGCTATGATCAAGTAAAGGCTGAGGTAAAAACAAGCAGTCATACAAGACTTGATCTGCTCTTAGAAAAAGAAAGTAAAGAAAAGTGTTATGTGGAGATAAAAAACTGTACTCTGGTGGAAGAGGGAATAGCCATGTTTCCGGATGCAGTGACCACAAGGGGACAAAAGCATCTTGACGAACTTGAACACCTTGTGTCGCAGGGTCACAGAGGCGTTATTTTCTTTTTGATCCAGCGTATGGATGCCAAATTATTTAAACCTGCGGATATGATTGATAAAATCTATGCACAAAAATTAAAAAAAGTTGTGGCAAATGGTGTTGAGATTGTTGTAAAGGATACTTCCATAGATACGAAATTGATCAGTATTAGAAATGCCGTGCCCGTGGATTTGAATTGAATGCCTGGAATTATCAGAAAAATATCAAGTAAAAAGCCACTGCTTTTATTGACAATCTACCACTTTGTAGTATAGTAGATTTATAAATTAAAATTACAAATTCAAGCCTATTGAGATTTGAAGAAGGAGACCATCTATGTGGGATTATACAGATAAAGTAAAAGATCATTTTTTAAAGCCCAGGAATGTGGGAGAGCTGGAAGGAGCAAATGCTATTGGAGAGTCAGGCTCTTTAAATTGTGGAGATGCATTAAAGCTATATTTAAAAGTAAACGAGAACGAAAGAATTGTCGACGCAACTTTTATGACATTCGGATGTGCAAGTGCTGTAGCATCTTCATCAGCCTTGACAGAGATAATTAAGGGAATGACCCTGGATGATGCTGCAAAACTAACCAATGATGATATTTCAGATTATCTGGGAGGATTGCCAAAAGCAAAAATGCATTGCTCTGTCATGGGACAATCTGCTTTAAAAAAGGCTATTGCAGACTTTCGAGGGGTCCAGATTTTAGCAAAACCAGGCGAAATGGTTTGCGAATGCTTTGATGTTACCGATCTTGAGATTATTGAAGCTGTAAAAACAAACGGTCTTAAAACCACTGAGGATGTGACCAACTACCTTAAAGCCGGAGGCGGATGCGGAGGGTGCCTGGATAGGATTGAAGAAGTGATTGAATCTGTTAAAGCTAAAGGATAATTTTAAAAAAATGAAAATTGTATATACGGATAACAATGCAACGACAAAAGTTGCAGATGAAGTCATAGAGGAAATGCTTCCCTATTTAGGTGAATTATATGGCAACCCCTCTTCAATGCATACCTTTGGAGATAAGGTTGACAGAAAAATCAAAGAGGCAAGACAGCGCGTGGCTGATTTCATCAATGCTGACCCAGATGAAATTGTTTTCACAAGTTGTGGAACAGAGAGCGATAATGCAGCTATTTATTCAGCTATAAATGCCTTCCCTGAAAAAAAACATATTATTACTTCCAATGTAGAGCATCCTGCTATTAATAACCTTTATCAGCATCTTCAAAAGACAAAGGGCTATGAAATCACATTTGTTCCAGTGGACAAAAAAGGGCTTCTTGACCTTGATGCATTGTATGACAGCATGTCGGACAACACGGCCATTATTTCTTTGATGCGCGCAAACAATGAAACCGGTGTCTTATTTCCTATTGAATTAATTGCTAAAAAGGCCAATGAAAAAGGGATATTGTTTCATACTGATGCGGTTCAGGCAGCCGGTAAAATTGCCATTGATGTCAAAAAGATGGGTGTGGATATGTTGTCTTTATCCGGACATAAAATCCATGCTCCCAAAGGGATTGGGGTACTTTATGTGAAAAAGGGTTTCAAGTTTTCGCCATTCCTTATTGGGGGTCACCAGGAACAAGGACGACGTGGCGGCACAGAAAATACAGTGTCCATTATTGGGATGGGAAAGGCCTGTGAGCTTGCCCGGGAGAATCTGACTATTATGGACACCAAGGTCAGGGAACTTCGGGACTACTTACAAATCCAGCTTTTGGAGAAAATTCCCGGCGCATCCATTAATGGAGATCTTGAACTAAGGCTGCCAAATACATTATCCATAGGGTTTGATGCAGTGGAAGGAGAGTCTATTCTTCTTTTGTTAGACAGAGAAGGGATCTGTGCTTCTTCCGGGTCTGCCTGCACTTCAGGCTCTCTGGATCCTTCCCATGTGCTCATGGCCATGAAAGTACCATTTAAGTCAGCCCATGGGTCTATTAGATTTTCGTTATCCCATTATAATACAAAAGACGAAATGGATATAATTACCAACACCCTTGTCCCTGCAATTCAAAAACTCAGGGATATGTCGCCCTTCTGGAAGGATGGAAAAGTTATATGATCAATCAGGATGACAGCCGTCAAGATCTTGCCCATGAAATAAAAGCAAGTACTGGAATTGATTTTAATTGCTGCCTGCATTGTAAAACCTGTGCAAATGGCTGCCCATTTATAGAGGGTATGGATTATGCCCCCAACGCTGTTATCCGCCTTATCCAGTTTGGAATGGAAGAGGAGGCCTTGAATAGTTCCACCATCTGGGTGTGTGTGGGATGCGATACCTGCAGCAGCTGTTGTCCCATGGCAATAGACATACCTGGCGTAATGGACGGCCTTCGTCATAAAGCGATTAAGCAGGGTATCAAAATTGCAGAACCTGATATCTTAAATTTTCATACCGAAGTGTTGAATACTGTAAAAAAATACGGCAGAACCCATAAGCTTGAGATTATGATGCGGTATAAGCTCAAAACCATGGATCTTCTCAGTGATATAGGGATGGGCCTTAAAATGCTGAAAAAAAGAAAGCTTGATTTAACACCGTCAAAAATTCAGGATAAAAAAGCCATTGGAAAAATCTTTAAAAAGAAATGAAAATCAAGATCAGTCGGAAAGAATGAAATTATCTTTCTTTCCAGGATGTTCACTCAAAGCTTCCGGGCATGAAAATACCATGTCCCTGTTGAAGTTCTGCGATCGGGTGAATATTGATCTTATTGAACTTGAAGACTGGAATTGTTGTGGATCATCATCAGCTCATAGCGTAGACCATGAGGTGGCTAAAAATCTTCCCATGAGAAATATCTCCCTGGCACCCAAGGGAATCCCATTAATGATAGCCTGCCCAAGCTGTATGATTCGAATAAAATCCATGTATCTGAAAATTAAAAATGATATAAATCTTCAAAAGGAATATGAAGATTTATGGGAAAAACCCTTTGATGATGAACTTGAGATCATTCATTTTTTTGATATTTTTGATAGAATTAATCTAAAAGATTATATTGCTGATCCCAAGGGAAAATTAAAAAATCTCAAGGTTGCAACTTATTATGGCTGCATGCTCTCTATGCCCCCGGACTTAAGGCATGAAAAAAATTATTACGGTGTCATTGAAAAGAGCCTTAAAAAGCTGGGTGCGCAAATAATCTCATATGGTTATGGAACACGGTGCTGTGGGACTTACCTGTCTGCTGCAAAACCGAAACTGGCAGAAAAAGTTGTAAATGAAATCGTATCCAAGGCAATGGAAGCCGGGGCAGAATGTCTGGTGACTGCCTGTGCCATGTGTCACCTTAATCTTGAAATCAGGTGCACCATTAAAAATCCCATTCCTGTGCTTCATTTTTCAGAACTGCTTTCAATGGCGCTGGGAGCCGAGGATCAGAAAAAATGGTTCCCGCGCCATATTGTGGATCCTGTTCCTCTTTTAAAAAAACGAGGTTTGTTGACTTCCTGATAACCACCCGTTCCTTACTTTAAACTGCAAAAAGTGTTTGACGGTAGTAAAAACACCTCTTGATAGAGTTGATAAATTGATGTCAAAGCCTGATTCCATAAGGCAAAGCAAGGAACGGGGTCTGTTATTGTAAAGGCTGATAGGGAGCTGTTCCACATATTTGTGGAACAGGTAAGATTAATTTTCAAAAACATGTTGAAACCCTTGAAGTGGAAGGCTTTCCTGATGAATGATCTGGTTTTTTTAACCGACATTCCCTTAAAAGTAAAAAAAGCATCTGTAAAATACTGGTCAAATATTTTTTCATCTCCAGCTACTCCCAAGGGTTTCTCACAGTTTAAGCAGTAAAACGTTTTGAATAACTCTTCGTCTGTTTTTTTATACAGCCCCAAGCTAAAATTGGGGTTTTTTTCAAGATTGCGAGCAGGTTTGATGAAGATTATATGTTCACGTCACAAACAAGCTGTAGACCATTTTTGAGGGCGTTTATATTAAAAATAGGGCCGACATCATCAACCGGTAGAGAAAACCTGAAAACTAACAGGGATAGTGTTCATGATTTTCCCTCCCTGAAAAGCTTTGTTTATAGCCTGTAGTAAACTCTTTGGCTTTCCCACAATGGCCTGTCAGGTCTTCAAAAATTTCATCAAGATTCTAACTGATATTATTGATATTCTGAACGTCTTATGGCTGTTTCCATAAGGGATAATTAATCTTGACTCATGTCAACTGGATTTACAACCTGATAGATTAAGTTGAATATTCACCGCTCCATATGTAAGGATCGTTGTGAATGAATAGCTTCATATAGTCTTTCCCAGTTGTTTCTTCTGTGATATACAGATCGTTCCTGAGTTTACCCAAACCATCCTTACTTCAGGGGTGTCAATATTCAAGGGTCTGGCATGACATCTGATACAGTTTGGTTGATTTTATAAAACACGCAGGCTTTACAAGCAAATGAGATATTGATACAGATGCTATAGTCTAAAACTGATTTCACTTGGGCGATAAAAATGTCACTAACAGAAGCGCAAACAAGAAAAGACCTTATTGATAACAAACTGGGTATTGCCGGTTGGAATGTGAATGATCCTATCCAGGTGGTTAAAGAGTTTGATATTCAAATAGGTCTCCCGGACAGCGCTGAAGAAATGGTTGCACCCTACCAGGGACATCATTTCAGTGATTATGTGCTTTTAGGCAAGGATGGAAAATACCTGGCCATTGTTGAGGCAAAAAAAACATCAAAGGATGCCGAACTTGGAAGAGAACAGGCCAAACAATATTGTCTGAATATTCAAAACCAACATGGTGGAAGACTGCCTTTTTGTTTTTATACAAATGGCCTGGATATTTACTTCTGGGATTTGGGAAATTATCCGCCAAGAAAAATATTTGGTTTTCCGACCCGGGATGATCTTGAGAGATATCAATTCATCAGAGAATATAAAAAAGAATTGGCTCAAGAGCTAATTAGTGTCGATATCGCAGGACGGGACTATCAGATACGGGCCATTCGATCCGTTATGGAAGCACTTGAAAGAAAACAAAGGGATTTTCTTTTGGTCATGGCTACAGGCACGGGTAAGACCCGGGTCTGTATTGGGCTTGTTGATGCACTCATGCGGGCAGGCTGGGTTGAAAGGGTCCTTTTCCTTGTCGATCGGATCGCATTAAGAGGACAGGGACTTGATGCTTTTAAAGAGCATCTTCCAGATGAACCCAGGTGGCCGAAAATTGGGGAAAAGGCCATAGTCAAAGACCGCAGGATATATATTTCAACTTATCCCACTATGCTCAATATTATTCGCAGTGAAGACAATCCTTTATCTCCGCACTTTTTTGATCTGATCATTATCGATGAAAGCCATAGATCAATTTATAATACCTATGGTGAAGTCTTATCCTATTTTAATACAATTAGTCTGGGATTGACGGCGACACCTACAGACGTAATTGATCATAATACGTTCAAGCTTTTTGACTGTGAAGACGGGATGCCCACCTTTGCATATTCCTATGATGAGGCAGTTAATCACAATCCCCCATATTTAAACGATTTTCAGGTCATGAAGATCAAAACCAATTTCCAGGAAAAGGGTTTAAGCAAGCGAACCATTACACTGGAAGATCAAAAAAAGCTTTTCCTGGATGGGAAAGATGTTGAAGAGATCAATTTTGAAGGATCTCAACTTGAAAAAGAAGTCGTCAATAAAGGGACCAACGTTACGATTGTAAAAGAATTTATGGAAGAATGCATCAAAGATTCTGACGGGGTTCTCCCGGGAAAGACCATCTTCTTTTGTATTTCCATCGCCCATGCCAGAAGAATCGAAAAAATATTTGATTCGCTTTACCCTGAATATTGTGGCGAACTGTGTAAGGTGCTGGTATCGGACGATCCCCGGGTATATGGGAAAGGGGGACTTTTAGATCAATTCAGACACGAAAATCAACCAAGAATTGCCATCAGTGTTGATATGCTGGATACCGGAATTGATATCAGCGAGATTGTAAACCTGGTATTTGCCAAGCCGGTTTATTCCTATACCAAGTTCTGGCAGATGATCGGCAGGGGAACCCGGCTTCTGGAGCATAATAAGCTCAAACCCTGGTGCCCTGAAAAGGAACTCTTTTTAGTCATCGACTGCTGGGATAATTTTGAGTATTTCAAACTCAACCCCAAAGGTAAGGAACTAAAACCCCAGATTCCCCTTCCTGTCAGGTTTGTCGGCATCAGATTGGATAAAATCGAAAAAGCCATGGATTTGGGATATGAAGAGATTGCCGGAAAAGAAATTAACGCATTTCAACAGCAGATCAGAACACTTCCCAAAACATCTGTTGTCATACAAGAGGCATCATCTGATCTACATGATCTGGAAGAACCGAATTTCTGGACAGCCCTGACCCATCAGAAAATTGAGTTTTTACGTCAACGGATCAAGCCATTGTTTAAAGTGATTTCCCAGGTTGATTTTAAAGCCATGCGGTTTGAAAAGGATGTGCTTGAAACCTCTCTTGCAAAATTAGCCGATGAATCCGATAAATTTGATTTTTTGAAGGTTAACCTGATGGAACAGATCAGTCAGTTGCCGCTTTCAGTTAATATTGTGGCAAAGGAAGCACCACTGATAGAAAACGCCCAAACAAATTATTTCTGGGCTAACGTAAACGATCCTGACATGGATCTTCTTTCACGTAAACTTGCCCCATTAATGAAATTTCGGCAAACATCGGAACACTCCATGGATCAGGCTCATTTTGACTTAAAAGATTTGATTCATACAAAAGAGATGGTTGAATTTGGCCCGGGGCAAGAAGCCGTCGGTATTGCAGCATATCAAGCCATGGTTGAGCAAATGATTCAAAAAATGTCAGGGAACAACCCTATTCTTCAAAAGATTAAAGACAACCAGCCTGTCAGTGAATCCGAAGCAGATCGACTGGCGCAAATTTTGAATGACGAACACCCGCATATTACTGAGGCGCTTTTACAAAAAACATACCAGAATAAAAAAGCCACCTTCTTACAGTTTATCCGGCATATCCTCGGTCTTGAAAAAATAGAAAAATTTCCAGATACCGTTGCAATAGTGTTTGATCAGTTTTTTAAAGCACATACGGAGTTAAACACCCGCCAATTGGATTTTCTCAATCTTTTAAAGGAATTTATCCTGGAGAGAGAAACGGTTCAAAAAAAAGATTTAATACAATCTCCCTTTACTATCATTCATCCGCAAGGTATACGGGGGCTGTTCTCTCCCAAACAGATTGAACAAATTTTACAATTAACTCAAAAGATTGCAGCATAACAGGATGAAACCGGACGAACTAAATTTGATATTGGAAGAAGGGGAAGGCTATCTCATTGAGTTCAAAGAAAAGCCATCCCATATTGATAAAGAGATGGTTGCCTTTGCCAATGGTGCCGGCGGCAGGATTTTTATCGGCATCACTGATGCAGGTCAAATTAAAAAAGCACCCGTCACCAATAAGTTGAAATCCCAGATACAGGACATTGCCAATAATTGTGAGCCCGCGATTAAAATAAAACTTGAAACACTGGATACCGTTCTGGTCGTTCATGTGAGCAGCGGCCAGGATAAGCCCTATAGCTGCAGTTCCGGTTTTTATACCCGGGTTGGTCCCAATGCCCAGAAGATGAACCGGAACCAGATCATTGACTTTTTCCAGTCAGAAGGCCAAATCCGGTTTGAAGAGCTAATGAATTTGACCTTTGATGGTGAAACGGATTTCGACCCGGATAAATTAGACCATTTCCTTGAGCTGTCAGGCATTTCAAAAGTTCTGGACACCCGGGCCATCCTTTTGAATCTGGGTGTAGCAGAAAAGCAGGAAGGTAGTCTCATCTTCAACAATACCGGCATCCTCTTTTTTGCAAAAAACCTGGACCGGTTCTATCCCCATGCCGGTATTACCTGTGCTCTATATAAAGGACTTGAAAAGGTAGATGTTCTGGACAGGAAAGATTTCAATAAAGACATTGTCTCAAATGTGGATAATGCCATGCTGTTTTTACGGCAGCACATCCCTGTCCGGTATGAGTTTGACGGCTCTCCGCAAAGAATTGAAGTCCCCCAGGTGCCGCTGGAAGCATTAAGAGAAGCCGTGATCAATGCGGTCTGCCATCGCTACTATTTTGAAAAAGGGGCCAGTGTCATGGTGGAGATCTTTGATGATAGGATTGATATCACAAGTCCGGGCAGCCTGGTGAAAGGCCTTTTAAAAAAAGACTTCGGCAAAAAAAGTCTTTTGAGAAACCCTAAAATTGCGGGATTATTTCATCGAATCGGCTATATTGAAAAAATGGGGACCGGTATCCGGCGCATGCAGAATTTAATGAAGGAAACCGGGCACAAACCCATTGATTTTGAGTTCACCACCTTTGTCACAGCAAGTTTTGACCGAAGGGTCACGCTTAAGAAAAAAAGTGCCCCTGCCCGAATGGATGAGGGATTAAATGAGGGATTAAATGAGGGATTAAAATCCCTGCTCAATGTGATTTTAAAAAATCCCGGAATTCAAACCAGACAAGCATCCACCCTGCTTGACAACCGACCTGTTAAAACCCTTGAAAACCAGATCAAAATTCTTACTGAAAAAGGGCTGATTGAACGACTGGGCAGCAAAAAAACAGGCGGATATAACATAAAAGGATAAATCATGCTGCAAAGCAATTCAGCACTGAAAAGTTTAATTGACCAGCTCTGGAATAAATTCTGGGCCGGGGGCATTTCCAATCCGTTAACCGCTATTGAACAGATCACCTATCTCTTGTTCATGAAACGGATGGATGATCTGGATCAGCAAAACATAGCCAATGCAACGTTTACGGGTGAACTCTATACATCCAAATTTGAAGGCAAATGGATACCCCTGGAATTTCGTCAGAATAAAGAAAAGAAAACAAAAAAGGAAATCCAGGAAGAAAACAAGCATGCCATTGAAAAAGAAACGCTTCGATGGAGCCATTTCAAACATATGAAAGGCGAAAAAAAGCTTGTCCATGTCTAGCTTCGGGTTTTTCCGTTTTTAAAAGAACTCAATGGCGGGGAAGCGCCCTTTACCGCGCATATGAAAAACGCGGTGTTCATTATTCCCAAGCCCTCTCTTTTGACGGAAGCCATCGAGATTATTGAGGAGATCTTTAAGGAGATCGATAAAGATGCCGATGCCCAAAAAGGCGGCCAGGTGTTCCAGGACATCCAGGGGGATGTCTATGAAATGCTCTTGTCCGAGATTGCCCAGGCAGGCAAGAACGGCCAGTTCAGAACACCCCGCCATATCATCAAATTGATTTCCGAATTGGCCGCCCCAAAGCTGGGTCACAGGGTTTGCGATCCAGCCTGCGGCACGTCCGGCTTCCTTTTAGGGGCCTATCAATACATGATTACCCAATTGGATAAAAACAAGGACAATCTGCTGCCGGATGAAGACGGATTCAAGCGTAATTCCAGGCCTGCCCTGCTCAATGAAAAAACCAAAAGAATCCTGGAATCCTGCCTCAAAGGGTATGATATTGATGTCACCATGGTTCGCCTGGGGCTGATGAACCTGATGATGCACGGCATAGACACCCCGGATGTAGATTATAAAGATACCTTGGGCAAAGATTTTGATGAAGAAAACCTCTATGATGTTGTCATGGCGAACCCGCCGTTTACCGGCAGTATCAACAAAGGGGATATCAATGAATCCCTGAAACTTTCCACCACCAAAACAGAGCTGCTCTTTGTGGAATTTATATTCAACATGTTGAAAATGGGCGGCACAGCCGGTGTCATTGTTCCCCAGGGTGTGCTGTTCGGCTCTGCCAAAGCCTTTGTCGCAGCCCGGAAAATACTC
Source organism: Desulfobacula sp. (assembly GCA_018702715.1). Taxonomy (GTDB): domain Bacteria; phylum Desulfobacterota; class Desulfobacteria; order Desulfobacterales; family Desulfobacteraceae; genus Desulfobacula. The sequence continues at coordinate 10,395 of JABIYQ010000048.1, forward strand.
ATTGAGAAATCCGAACTCAAGGCTGTGATCGCCATGCCCAGCGGTATATTCAAACCTTATGCCGGGGTGGCAACTGCGATCCTTGTTTTTACCAAGGGCGGTGAAACCCGAAATGTCTGGTTTTACGATATGAAAAGCGATGGCTATTCCCTGGATGACAAAAGAATCAAATCAAACGGGTATGGCGATCTTCAGGACATCGCAGAAAAATTTAAATCCCGTGATCCTGAAAAGCAGTCCAACCGAAAAGGAAACTGCTTTTTCGTGCCCAAAAAAGAGATTGTAAAAGAAGGGTATGACTTAAGCCTGTCCCGATATAAAGATGATGTGTTTGAAGAGATTAAATATGAAAAATCCGATATTATTTTGAAAAAGCTGATTGCAATAGAAGTTGGTACTGATACCGAAAAAGACCAGTTAAGTAAGTTTAAGGGTGGTATTGTTCAGGAGCTTTTGGAACTTGAAGGACTGCTGAAATGAAGTTAGAAAAACTTGGCAAACACATAAAGCAAATCCGCGGGATCTCATATAAGCCGAAACAAATTTCTACAGAAGAAATCGAGGATTACCTTCCAGTGATTAAAGCAAATAATATTACGGAAAATGGGTTTGATGATAACAATTTAATCTATATTCATAAAAAGAATATTAAAGATGAGCAATATATACAAAAAGGAGATCTCGTTCTTGCTGCTTCAAGCGGTAGTAAAAAAATCATTGGCAAGAATATACATTTTGAAGAAAATTATAAAGGATCTTTCGGAGCATTTTGTAAACTAGTCCGACCCTCAAAAGCAATTAATAGCAAATATCTTAAACATTTTTTTAGAACACCATATTACAGAACAACTATTGAAAAATTAGTTCAGGGTGCAAATATAAATAATTTGAAAAACCAGCACCTGGACAACATGATTGTCCCCATCCCGGACAACTATGACGACCAAATTCGTATCGCCACACTCCTTTCCCGTGTTGAAGAATTGATAGCCAAACGAAAAGAGAGTATCCAGCTTCTGGATGAATTTTTGAAAAGTACTTTTTTGGAGATGTTTGGAGACCCTGCCAGAAATGAAAAAAAATGGGATATAGATAAGTTAAAAAACTGTATGTTAAATACTCCTCAAAATGGACTTTATAAGCCACAGTCTAAATATGGAACAGGAGTAAAAATCATTAGAATAGATTCTTTCAACAATAGTGTTGTTGACGATATTGATAGTCTCAAATTAGTTAAAGTTACAGAACAAGAAAAAAATAAATATAAAGTTGACGAAGGTGATATTTTAATAAATAGAGTGAACAGTATAGATCATCTCGGAAAAATTGGAATAATTCCAAAAATAAACGAGGAAATTATATACGAATCGAATATGATGAAATTTAAATTACAAAAAGACAAATTAAATTCTATCTATCTATTATTTTTATTTAAATTGCCATTTATCAAATATCAAATAAGGCGAAAAGCGAAAAATGCAGTAAATCAATCAAGCATAAATCAACAAGATGTCAATTCCTTTGTTGTGACCAAGCCACCAATTTTAGTGCAAACAAAATTTTTCAAGATTTTTAAAATGACTGAATCCATCAAAACCAGATACAATCAAAGCCTTACAGAATTAGAAAATCTCTACGGATCATTGAGTCAAAAGGCATTCAAAGGCGAACTGGATTTAAGCAAAATTTTTATTGCAAAAAAGCTTGTACTTCAAAATCGTATAAATTTAACGGATTCTGTTACTGTAGAAGTAGTACGAAAATCACCCCATTATACCCAGAAAGCCCTTAAGGAATTGATAAGATCCAGATTAAAAAAGCCGTTCACCTTTGAACACCTGATGTCGATGCTGGCGGATGAATCTTTTAAGTCAATGCCCGAATACACTGAACTGAGAACCCATGTGTTTAAGCTGCTTGAGGGGAAAAAACCAATCTTGTCCCAGACCTTTGATATGGACAAAAAACAGGTGGTGCTCTCTGTGAATTCATGAAACTGATCCGGCTTAAAATAAATGATCCCAAAGGATTTCGAAGTCTTCAAAGCGGATTTGAAATTTTTTTCTTAGGGGAATGGGATTTTGATAAGGCTGATGAATTTAACCCCTATATTCTGACCGGTCCCAACGGCAGTGGGAAAAGCAATATCCTGGAAGCCTTGGCTGCCATTTTTTATCATATCGAATGTGTCTATCTGAACTATAAACCGGAAAATTTTGAATATACCGACACCAATTCAAAGGGGTTTAAAGCGGAAAAATCCGCACCTGATGCCTTTGAACTGGAGTACTTCATCCCGGTACCCGGATCATTCAGTCCCGACCCTTTAAAAGATTTGGCACGGGTAAAAATTATCAAGGAAATTAAGGCAGAGCCCCGGGTGTTCTGGAAAAATCGCCAAGCATTTGACCAAAAAGGAAACGTTTTGTTAAGCCGGACCGAGGTCAAGGATTTTTTGCCAACCTATATTCTGGGGTATTCATCCGGGGATAATGAAATCTTAAGCCTGCCGTTTTTTAAAATGCGGTTCATCCACTATGATGAGTACAAAGATTTTTTGATCAAGGATGAATATTACAGCCTCTCTCCCGAGGGAAGAATGGTTTTTCTGGATAGAGAACTGAGTGAAGCCATTGTTCTGAGCAATTTTCTAATTCCTGAAAATGATCGATTCAATCCCTTTGAACAGGAGCCGGGCATTGTAAGAATAAAGTCTTTTCAGATGATCATCAAAGACTATATTGATGTAAAAACAGAATCGGATTTAAACCAGATTGCTGTGGGGGATGAAGAAAAGCAAATCCTTCAGGTTGAATTGACCCGACTGCTGAATAAATCCATATCAAAAACAGCCTTTTCTTCGGGCTTCGCCAGTGAATTTCAAGATGAAATCCCAGGGTTGATCTCACGGTTTAAACACTGTGCAACCGCCCAATTCTATGATGATGAAACCGAAAGTCTCTACCTTGATTTCTGGGTCAATGATGAGACAAAAACAGCCTTTCAATTTCATTTTCAAACGGCCATTGATCTGTTTAAAGCGTTTCAGTTGCTTTTCACATTAAACCTTTATCCCGCAAGTGAAAACTCAAAAAAGCAATTATATCAATCATCATCGCTTCATGTAAAAGACACCATACCGGTCCTGACATCGGATGAGCGAATTATTCGGATCAATGATTTTATGCTGAAAAAATCCAATGTTAAACTGCCGGTCAATATCCGGTCGCTGTCTGACGGAGAACACCAATTTTTGCATACCATGGGCCTGTGTCTGCTGTATAGAAATGAAAACTGCCTTTTTCTTCTGGACGAGCCGGAAACCCACTTTAATCCGGAATGGCGGGCCAGGTTTATCTCCTGGCTGCGAAAAGCCTTTGAAAATGGTAATTTCGATACCCTGCGGGAAACGCTTATTACCACCCATACCCCGTTTCTGGTTTCAGACAGCAAGAAAGAGTATGTGCTGATGTTCACAAATGATCCTGAAAAAAATCAGGTGACGGTATCCAGGCCCGAATTCAATACACTTGGTGCATCCATCAATAAAATTACCATGGAAGCATTTGGGAAAACCCAGACCATTGGCGGATATGCCGAACAAAAACTAAATGAATTAAAGCAGCGCTTTGAGCAGGGCGAAGATGGAAATCAAATCATTTATGAAACCAATAAACTTCTGGGAGATTCGGTTGAAAAGCTGGTTTCCATCAATAAAATTCTGGCCGGTATGGAAAAAGAATAGTGCTTTTTCCTTATACATATATCGAACATGACATGGAAAAGATGCAGGGATATATTGACTTCATCTTTTTTGAACTCTGGTGTAACGCCCCTTCGCGCGAATATGATATCAGCCTGTTTGACCCTGAACCTGAATTAAAAGAGATCATCATAGAATTTCATTCCAAGGAAACACAGTGGGGTGATTTTTTTGTGTCAAAAATTCAGGAGATTTATAATGCTTTCAGCTCACTTGAATCGGCTCGGATAGCACAGTTAAGACAACAGTATTGTGCCAATAATGATATAAAAAAACTGTGCGCAAACCACAACGAATCCATTCCGCTACAGTATAAAGAACTAAAAAAAATAAATAGGAATTTAACAATATTGTTAAAATCTTTTTGTGAGAACCTTTATAATAACGATTTCTTATCCCTTAAGACATTATCATCCAGAATTGGAAATATAGAAGATCATTACAATGAATTTATGAAGGTCAATCAGACCGGGAAATGCCCGTTTTGCGGGCTGACTGATGTGGAAGGGAGTCACAGCGCCAAACGGGAAGCCTATGATCATTATGTCCCCAAAAGTGTATATCCGTTTAATTCCATTAATTTTCAAAATCTGGCACCTATGTGCCATAAATGCAACAGCTCATACAAGACGGTGAATGATCCCATATTTGACAAATCAACTAAACAAAGAAGAAAGGCATTTTATGTCTACATGGGACAGGACCCTGAAATAAAAATTGAAATGGAGATTGAAAAGACAGATATAGAAAACCTTTCACCGGAGGATATCACCCTGAAAATATCTTCAGACAATTTTGCTGAAGAAGTCCGCACCTGGATGGATGTATTCGGTATAGAACAAAGGTACAAAGATAAATGTACCCACAAGACAGACGGCAGCAAATACTGGTACACCCAGATCATGGAAGAAGGCTTGAATGTCGGCATCTCGCCTGAACAGATGCTCGCCCTTCAAAAACAGGCTGCAGAAAAGAATCCTCTTGCCGATACCAATTTTTTAAAAAAGCCATTCTTAGAAGCCTGTCGGAAATTAGGGTTGTTTGGATAAGTAAAAAGTTTTTTCGAATAATTTTTAACAAATCTTTTTTTATAACAAGGTTGATTGATTGAACCCTTTCGGATATTTGATCTCAACACCCATTTTGTATATCCAATGTGAATGGCATCGAATGCAGTGGTCATTTGTGAAGTGGGATCAGGTCTTGAATTATCGCTTTTGAAATGCCTTAATATTCAACTTTTCATTTTTGCCAGTTCAACTTCAGAATTTAATTTTGCTTTACCGATCAAGAAGTTCAAGAATAACTTGCATATCTTGAATTCAGATTTCAACTGAAAATTGTTTAGATTTGCTTCGGTATCTTTAAGATTTCACAGTGCGGACTTTGTCTATTATGTGTCGCCAAGAGGTCTGCTAATAATGGTGTTAACTACTTTCACCAGTCCTTCCTTTTTCCTATACATCGCTGGTGATCAAGCATAGCCTCCCGACAGTTAAGATTCAGGTAGTCCGGTATTGTTAAATGCATATTTTGTGTGAAATCCTTTGCAACCATTTTCTAACGCGTGCCGTTTAGATTTTGGGAAATTTAGACAATGTTCTGGTTTTGTCTCGTGAATTTTGCAGATGTATTTATCCTTTTTTGGGAGTTTTCTTAACCAGGGGCAGCGGTTCACTGATTCGCCGGTCTTCGGATTGACCCATATATCATTCAAGCCTGCAAATGAATCCACCCATTCCAAGATGTCATATCGGTTTTCGCATTCCCAGCGGATAACATCAAAATCCGGAATGGACGTCTGATAGGCGTCTGATAGATCAAGGCAGCAATGCCCGCATTGCCCGCATTTGAATTTTTCCATTTCAGTTTTAATTAAAAGCCCATTTGCGCCGGTTCTCTGGTGTTTTGCAACTTTTGCGCTGACCCACTCAACCTTTGAGTATACTTTTCCGATTGCTTCAGGCGGTTTAGAATTCAGCAGATCCAAAAAAAATTCCACCAGGTCAATACCGTAATAGAATTTTTTGTTATCATCTGATTCTATCCATAGCCCATGCCTTTCTATCAAATCCGATGGATGCACCTTTAATAAGTCTTTTCGGATCTCAAACTCTTCAAAACTTGCTATTATCAGTCCAATCTCTTTTTGCTTTTGCACTTCGGGTTGCATCATCAGGGTGTTTTTGAGCTCTTCTAAGGCTTCAGAAATAGAAACGAATTTTAGACACTTTTTGCCCATGGCTAATTAGTCCTTTTCAAGGGTGTTAATATTCAAACCTCCGGACAAGTTCACTATCAAAAGATACATGATTCAAGCGTAGAACGCAATAAACCGGTAGTGTATGATACGGCAACAGCATCCCTGATTGCTGAAACAGAGAGTATGACAGCATTGTCTGGTATGCTTTCTTTAAGATTTTCCGCTGTGGACTATATCTTCAAAGAAATCCCAAAAATGCTGACTTTCAAGGTCAAGACTATTAACAGTCCCTATTTTTTTTCCAAGACCTATCCCTTATTCTGCTTCAATTGGCTTTAGTTGCCCAGTCACATATCTATGCAGGACACTTGAAATCAAAGTTTGATATGGCAATCCTTCTTGCATAGCTTTTTTTTGAATACCCATCAAATCTTTTGTTGCCAGCCGAATATTAATTCTCTGATCTTTTTTTAAGCTGTTTTTTGCAATCGCTTGATAGCGTTTTTGTTCACTTTTAAAATCAGGTATGGTTTCCCATTCTCCATCTTCAACTGATTTCAAAAGTTCTTTTTCTTCCTTTGAAAGCTTCATTTTTTTGTCCCTCCAATCAAATATTTTTTTGTCATTTTTCGACTTGGGATAATAGTTTTTAAAAAAATACCTTTTTCATCTTCCACAAAGGGAACAAGGTAAACATAATCCTCTATGTCGATTATAAAAATTCGTTGATTTGGATATTTATCTTTATTCGGGTGTCGTATTGTATCAAACACTTTATTCTTGAGTAAGCAAACAACAACATCCTCAAAACAAACCCCTCTTTCTCTTTGTAAAGACAAATTTTTTTCATCATTCCATTCTATAATTTTCATATTACATATGTATTGCTTTGTGTGCCTATTGTCAACTATATTTTTTTATCCAGCATCATATATTGGGGTTAATTGCCCATCCGTATAGATTATTAATTTCATTATAAAATTTTGTTGGAGAAGACCGGCCATGTGCGGCACTTGGAATTGTTGAGATAGCCGGTCAGCGAGAAATAAAATTCAGGGGAAAATCGCTATTTGGGGGAAATGCCAATACTGGCATTTCCCCCAAATGGTGTTGGTTTTTAAAAAAACAGTTTTTTCATCATTCCATATTGTGAACAGGGACAGAAAATCCCATGCAGTAAACGGTTAAACCGACTCGGTAAAAGATTATTTGAAAGGCGCCTGAAAGAGGGTTTCACGATGTTTTAAACAGATCCGTACTCAAATATCTTTCCCCGGTGTCCGGGATAATAAATACTATGGTTTTGCCTTTGTTCTCTGGACGTGATCCAATGGTTTTTGCTGCATGAAATGCCGCACCCGATGAAATGCCGCAAAGAATGCCTTCGCATTTTGCAAGATCTTTTGCCCCTTGAAAGGCCTCCTCATTTTCGACCAGAATAATTTCATCGAGAATATCCACGTTCAGGTTTTCAGGGATAAAACCTGCCCCAATACCTTGGATTTTGTGAGGGCCGGGGTTTCCTCCGGAAATAACAGGTGAAGCAGCAGGCTCCACAGCCACGGATTTTAATTCAGATTTTTTTTGTTTCAGCACCTCTGATACTCCGGTAATCGTCCCGCCGGTTCCAACGCCAGCTACAAAGATATCAATTTTACCATTTGTATCATTCCAGATTTCCAGTGCCGTCGTTTTTCTATGGATCTCGGGATTGGCAGGATTGGAAAACTGGTCCGGCATAAAAGCGTTGGGCATTTCTTCAACAATCTTTCTTGCCTCTTCAATAGCGCCTTTCATTCCTTTAGATCCTTCGGTCAAAACAAGTGTTGCACCCAAATGTTTTAATAGATGCCTTCTTTCAATGCTCATGGTTTCCGGCATGGTTAAAATCAGTTTTAACCCTTTTACACGGGCCACAAAGGCAAGGGCAATACCTGTATTGCCGCTGGTGGGTTCTACAATGGTGGTTTCCAAATCAATTTTTCCTGTTTTAAGGGCATCTTCAATCATGGAGAGCCCGATCCGGTCTTTTACGCTGGAAGCAGGATTAAAAAATTCAGGTTTTCCATATATATTTGCTCCAGTTTCATTGCTGGCGGTTTGCAAATATACCAGCGGTGTATCACCACAGGCTTTAGTTATATCAGGTTTAATATTCATGGTTTAGCTCCTTTTGACTGTCCTGGTGCTTGTAAATAAGGCCGGGGGACTCCATAAATACTTTGGTGTCCGCAGGAATGGAATGGGTAAGCCAGACATTTCCCCCAACAACAGACCTTTTACCAATGGTGGTTTCACCTCCCAGGATGGTGGCTCCGGAATATATAATAACATCGTCTTCAATGGTGGGATGGCGTTTGGCCCCTCTTAGCTTTACTCCTGCATTTGGGGGAAGAGACAGCGCACCAATGGTAACATTCTGATACACTCTGACATTATTGCCAACAACACTGGTCTCACCCACTACAATACCTGTTCCGTGATCAATGACAAATCTTTCTCCTATTTTTGCACCTGGGTGGATATCAATTCCGGTCAGGCTATGGGCGTGTTCCGTCATTATCCTCGGTAGTTGGGGAACTTTTAAATTGTATAGAATGTTGGCAATCCTGTAAACGGTGATGGCAAATAGTCCGGGGTATGAGAAAATGACCTCGTCATGACTTTTTGCTGCAGGGTCTCCATCATAAGCACCTTTTACATCTTCAGCCAGAGATACGCGAAGGCCGGGGATCGCCTGGATCACCTTTAATGCGACGCCATTGCCGCTGCTTTCACATTCAGAGCATGCCTGCCCGTACCGCAAACAGTCATGTCGCAGTACATGAATAATTTGTTCCGACAGGATATCATACAGCTGAGAAACAGCCTGTCCCATGCTGTAAACAAGATTGGCACCATCAACTTTTTCACTTGAAAAATAGCCGGGAAAAAGAACCTCTCTGAATTTATCAATCATTTCTTTTACGCTTGTTGAAAAATGAATCGGTTCATCCCCGATATGAGCAAAGCACCGCTCATCATCCATTGATGTAAGAATTGTATTGATAGCATGAGGTAATTGTTTGCGATAATCCGTAGCATTATTTCTTTCGGTTTTGCACACGCTGTGTATAATAAAATCATCCATTGGTGTTAACTTCCTTTTTCCTCTTCAAAAAAATTGTTAAAAACTTTGCAGGCTCTGCATTCTTCCATTTTGTCCCCCCACGAATTGTGGGCTTCTCCATTGCATTTGGTTCCATTAATGAACCAGCACAATTCGCCTGAATTAAATTCCCATGCCGGGCATTTTTTAAGTTTTTTATCAGGACAGTTCTGGATATCCCAACATTTTTCCGGAGTTTTGTTATTCGTCAGGATTGACCTGGAAAGCAGGAATAGTAATTGTCGTTCAACATGATGGGGTATTTTACGCCAGCCTTGTTCATAGCTGTGAATTGCCTTGGTAGAGACGCCAAGAAGCTGTGCTATCTCTTTTTGGGTCTTGTTCAGCCTTGCTCTGATGTCCTTGAATGTGTTGCTTTCCATTCCTGCCTATCTTTAAATTAAAGAGTTATTTGTTATTAAAAATTAATTTAGTTAAAAGTATACCACAGTGTGGGAGTTGTCAATGGAAAAACCACGTAACCTTTTTAGATAAGCCTGGATAAGCCGAGAAAAAGAGGGAAAGCTAACTTGACGCAATATTTTTTTGTATTACTTTATGTAATAAAACATAAAAGATAATAACAAAGGTGTTCTATGAAGTTAGACAAATTAACTATCAAATCACAGGAACTTTTTCAGTCCGCACATGATATGGCCAAAAAATATGGAAACCAAGCCATTGAGCCGATCCATTTTTTAAAGGTCATGGTAGAAGACGATAAGGGAATTGTTCTGTCAATATTAAAAAAGATCGGTGTCCAGGTGGATTCCCTGAAAAAAGATATTCAGGCCTGTATTGAAAAACTTGTAATAGTTTCCGGTTCAGCAAGTATTTATCTCTCACAAGATGGTAATAAGGTTTTGGATCTATCATTTTCAGAAGCCAAGAAAATGAAGGATCAATATGTGAGTCTTGAACATATCCTCATATCCCTTGCCACAATCAAAGGAGATGCCTTTAATCTTTTGAAACAAAATGGTGTCATCAAAGAAGCAATTTTAAAGGTGTTAAAGGATATCCGGGGAAACCAGACGGTGACAGACCAGAATCCAGAAGAAAAATATCAGGCTTTGGAAAAATTCGGGCGGGATTTAACA
>JABIYQ010000238.1 GCA_018702715.1 Desulfobacula sp.
AAGAGTAATAATACAAAAGACCACCGGCTGAAGCTGATAAAAAAGCAAACAAAGCCAATATTAATATGATGGTACGAAGCCGCATGAAAATAAGTATATCTGGATGGCCTGATTTTTTCAATGATTTTAAAAGGTTAATAAAGGAAAAACCCCTAGTGTTTAATTTTTTTATTGACCCGGGTAGTTTGATAATATATTTTTAACCAAAAGGTTTAACTAATTAGTTAAATTTATTCAACATGAATTTAAAAATGCTTTCAAAAAAGGGGTTATGAATAAGAAAATAAGTACTAAAGATAAAATATTTACAGTTGCAGCTAATCATTTTGCAGATTTTGGATTCGAAGGGACAAGAATGGACAAGATTGCAAAGCAGGCTTGTGTCAACAAAGCAAGTATTTATTACAATATTGGAAATAAAGAGGCATTATATGCAATGGTACTAAATAGGTCCTTTGAAGAAGGCTTTGGTGCTTTCCATGGCACAATAGAACCAAATTTGTCGGCAGAAAAAAAGTTAGAAGCTTATATAAGGCATATTGCCAGTGTTCTTGAACGAAATCCAGTTATTCCAAAGATTATGATGCACGAGCAATTATCCAAAGGAAGACACTTGCCGGAATCCCTGGCAAAAAAAATTGTCCAAATGCTGGATGGGTTGACATCCATTTTAAACCAGGGGAAAAAAGAGGGAATTTTTGATGTTGTGGATACTATTACCATACATTTTATGATTTTTGGTACAATGCTGTTTCAAATGACAAGCTCCCCAATCAGGATGGAAAAAAAAGCATTTTCCAATAAATATCGACCAGATTCTGGTGTCTTACCACAAAGGGTTACAGATCAAATCGTTCAATGTGTTTTAAGGGCTGTTAAAAAGGAAAAATCTAATGTCATCCATACGAAATAAAATAGAAACACTGTTTGAATCTTTTGCTTATTCTCTTTTTGATAATAAATATAAAATTTTTATTTTTATGTTGCTGGTGATTGTGTTGCTTGCCTCAAGGATACCGGGGATCACCATAGATACTTCCACAGAAGGCTTTCTTCATAAAAACGATTCTATATTACTGGATTATGAGGCTTTCCGGGATCAGTTTGGACGCGACGAAATGGCCATAGTCGCTATTGAACCGGAAAAGGTATTTGATTTAAAATTTCTAGAAAAATTAAAAGCACTCCATCAGGATCTTAATGACAATCTCCCCTATCTGGATGATATCACAAGCCTTGTCAATGCACGAAATACCTATGGTAATAAGGATGAGCTTATTGTTGAAGATCTTTTAGAGCATTGGCCTGAAAATGAAAAAGAGCTGGCGGCAATTGAAAAAAAGGCCATGGCAAATCAAATGTATAAAAACCTTCTATTATCTGAGAATGGAAGGTTAACAACGATTGTTATTAAAACCCTTACCTATTCGGGCAAAAAACAATCGTTGGATGATGATCTTTCCGGTTTTGTGAATGATGATGCCTCTGAACAAAACATAGGGGGTCAAAAAGCAGGTTATCTCACCGATAAAGAGAATTCCGAATTTGTCACAGCACTGGAAAAGATAATTGACAGGCACAGAACAAGAGAGTTTCCTGTTTTTATTGCCGGGACCCCTGTGGTGACAGATTTTTTAAAACGGTCCATGATAACAAATATGAGAAAATTTATGGGGATTGCCTTAGTGACAATCGCGATATTTCTTTTTGTTATGTTCCGAAGACTTTCCGGTGTTTTTATGCCCATTTTTATTGTAATCGTATCCCTTGTTTCAACCCTGGGACTCATGTCATTAAGTGGTGTTTCGATCAAAATACCCACCCAAATTCTGCCATCTTTTTTGTTATCTGTTGCAATTGGGGCATCGGTTCATGTTCTGGTAATGTTTTTTCAAAGTTTTGATAAACAATATTCCAAGCGGGATTCCATTGCTCGGGCATTGGGGCATTCAGGTCTTGCCATTGTAATGACAAGTCTAACCACAGCAGGAGGATTGATGTCTTTTTCAACGGCCGCAGTTGCTCCAATTGCCGACCTGGGAGTATTTGCTTCAGCCGGAATAATTTTGTCCTTAATTTATACAATTGTATTTTTGCCTGTTTTATTAGCTATCCTGCCTATTAAATCGAAGAACATATCTGATAATGAAAAGCTTTGTGACCCCCTAAAAAAGCTGATGGATAATTTATTGAACGGTTGTATTCATATTTCTACACATTATCCTAAAAAGGTATTATTTGTGTCCTTTATATTAGCTCTTGCTGCCTTGGCAGGTTCAATCAGAATTGAGCTTTCCCATGATCCGGTAAGATGGCTACCACATAAAAGCAATGTCAGGCTGGCCAATGAAAAACTTGATATAGCATTAAAAGGCACCACAAGTCTTGAGGTGATCCTGGACACCAAAAAGGAGAATGGACTTTATGAACCGAATCTTCTTTTGAAGCTTGAAAACAGCAGTAAAGAAATTGAAAATTATAAAGACAAAAAAGTGTATGTTGGTAAAGCCTGGTCAATCACCTCTGTTTTAAAGGAAACAAACCAGGCGCTTCATGAAAATAAAGCCAAGTATTATATAATTCCGGAAAGCCGGGACCTGATTGCCCAGGAACTTTTTTTATTTGAAAACAGCGGGTCTGATGACCTTGAAGATTTTACAGATACACAGTTTTCAAAGGCAAGGTTCACAATTAAAGTACCCTTTGTAGATGCTATTGCCTATGCACAGTTTATGGACAAAGTGACAAAGCATTTCAAAGAAAATTATCCCCGGCAAAATATCAAAATTACTGGTATGGTGGCCATGCTGGCACGGGTAATAACCAACGCCATTCACAGCATGATCAAAAGTTATGGATATGCACTGATTATTATTACAGTATTGATGATTTTTCTTATCGGAAAAGTGAAAATAGGAGTGTTTTCCATGATTCCCAATATTTTTCCTATTATCATAATGCTCGGGGTCATGGGGTGGTGTAATATTCCCATGGATCTTTTCTGCATGATGGTGGGAAGTATTGCCATAGGTCTTGCCGTTGATGATACCATTCATTTTATGCATAATTTTAGACGATATTATGAGATATATCATGATGCTGAAAAGGCGGTTTATGAAACCCTTCATACCACTGGCAGAGCCATGCTCGTCACAACCTGTGTACTGTCCATCGGTTTTTTTACCTTTATGTTTTCCGAGATGAATAATTTAATAAATTTTGGTTTTCTAACAGGATTTACACTTTTGATGGCTCTTTTGGCAGACTATTTTATTGCACCCTCTTTAATGGTGTTGTTAAATAAAAAACCATATCAAGACAGCAAATAATTCATAAATATATAAACGTTGGAGGTTATAATGAAAAAAATTGCTCTATTAAGTATATTGATCAGTCTTTGGTTTGGTATAAATATTTCTTTTTGTATGGCGGATGATGAAAAGGCCCGTCAAATAATGCAGAAGGTGGAAGACAGAGATGATGGGGATAATATGACTTCAGACATGCTTATGGTGCTGATTGATAAAAATAACAAGGAAAGAAAAAAATATTTTCAAAATTTTTCCAAAGATTTTGGCAAAGACAGCAAACGCATCATGTTTGTTAAGTCACCCTCCCAGATTAAAAACACAGGTTTTTTAACCTTTGATTATGATGATGAATCCAAGGATGACGAACAGTGGTTATTCCTTCCCGCACTGGGGAAAACCAAACGGATTGCGTCAACTGACAAAAGTTCAAGTTTTATGGGATCAGACCTTAATTATTCTGATATGACAGGAAGAAACCTTGAAGATTATGATTTTAAGCTGTTAAAAGAGTCAAAAATCAATGGTCATGATGTCTGGCTGATTTTGTCTCTGCCAAGGACAAAAGAGATTGAGGATGAAACAGGGTATAAAAAAGTGATTCTTGCCGTCAGAAAAGATAATTATGTTGTTGTCAGAGGGAAAATGTGGACAAGTGAAGGTGGGTTTACCAAATATCTCGATATACAGAAGCTGGAACTCATTGATGGGATCTGGGTGGCTACCCAGAATCATATTATCAAAAAACAAAATAAAGTAATAAAGCATCAAACCCTTTTAAAACTTAGCAATGTAAAGTTTGCTCAAGGACTTGATGAAAATATTTTTACCACTCGAAGACTGGAAAAAGGATTATTTTAAAATTTAAAATGGACTTTCAATTTTCAATAATCCGTAAATTGTCGATACATTTTGCTTTATGTATTTTTATATGCCTTGTGTTTCTAAATGCAGGTATGAGTTTTGCCAAGACCCCCCATGATAAAGAAAAGGATAAAATACACCCCGGGCAGGAGTCAACTCCAGAAACCCATCATAAAAATCATGATAAAAGTCCTATTAAAGACCAGGATAAAGACCTGGAAGATTTTTTTGAAGATGATATCAAAGAAATTCCATTGGAAGGGGATTCAGGAGAACTGGATGATTTTTTCAGCGATGATAAAATACGGCCGGATATTAATGAAACCCTTGATTCCCAGCCAAGTTCAGACAAAACAAGTTATTTTTTTAATGGGAATATAAAACTCAAAACAGGATATAGGTTTAATTATGATTCGCAAGGAAACCGAACAACGGATCATTCCGGCTTGTCTGATACAAAGGCGGAGATCGATCTTGAATTTGGATCAAAGGTTTTTGAATCCTGGGACCTTTTCATATCAGGATCAGCATTTTATAACCTGGCTTATGAATTCAATGGTCGAAATAATTATACTGAAAAATTCCTGGAAGAAAATGAAAAAGAACTGGAACTTGATAAATTATTTATCAGGGGTAGCCTTAATAAGGTACTTGATATCAAAATCGGAAGACAGATTGTTGTATGGGGAAAATCAGATAACATTCGAGTTACAGATATCTTAAATCCCTTGGATTTAAGGGAACCTGGAATGACTGATATTGAAGATTTAAGGCTTCCGGTATTCATGACACGGTTTGATTATTACTTTTTTAATCTGTCTTTATCAGCATTTGTGATTCATGAGCACAGATCACATAAAACTCCGGTTTTTGGAAGCAGCTATTTTTATTTTCCAAATGCATTGCCGGATGAATCAGATATTTCAACCCGGTTTGAAAATACGGAATTTGCACTATCTTTATCAGGCACTTTCCCTGGTTTTGATATATCTTTTTACCTGGCAGATATATATGATGATTCATCCTATTTAAATGCTGATAATCAAAAGCTTAATCAAAGAATATCCATGGCAGGCCTTGCAGCAAATAAGGTTCACGGCAATTTTTTATATAAAGCAGAAATAGCTTTTTTTAATGATATAAGGCTTTCAGCTTTTCCGCAGAATGGTGTTCCGGTTGAAAACTTACAAGATTATTCAAGAGCGGATTTTCTTGTTGGGATTGAATATTCTGGATTCAAAGATACTAGTTTAAGTTTTGAAATGGCTGATAAATGGATGACCAATTATGACTATGGTGCTCAAAATAGCGGCATTAATGAACATATGGTCCAATATGCTTTGAGGGTGTCGAGAACATTTCTCCATGAAGTCTTAGATTTGACTATTTTGACATCTTTATATGGAAAATCCGCTGATGATGGTGGTTTTATAAGGACACAGGGAACATATGATTTGTCCGATGAAATAAGCATTACTTTGGGTGCTATTTTTTATAAATCGGGTTCTCATGCCCTGCTCAGGAAGATTGGTGAAAATGATGCAATTTTTTCCAGTATTACATACGGTTTTTAAAGCTTTTATAGGGGATGAAAATTTTAACCAAAAAAAGATGAATACAGGAAACCACTTATGGTGAATTTCAGAGTCAGGATTCAAATTGAGATTATTTGTTAATAATTCAGACTGTTTCATCTTTTTTATAAAATTTTTATGCAACGTTAGGGATTACTCAACTGGAGTCGCCAGTTTTGAGTGGGATCAGGCTTGCATTGTTTCGTTTCTAGAACTATAAACGCCACTACGCAAGCCCAAACCCATATGAATGACCTAAGACCTAAAGTTAAGTAAATTATTGTTAATCTGTGAGAGACCCTATATTATACAGAACAATCGTTTTTCTATAACAACAGCAATAGGGGTAATAATGCCGGTAATTACATTTAATGCTTTTTCATTTTTGCAGAAAAAGCTGAAAAAAAAACAAATTGACTATTCCAATGTGACAATGACGTTGAAACCAGGAACCAGCGCAAAAGATTTAATCCTACAGGTTCAATTGGCGCCTGAAGATGTTGAAGTTGTTTTTATTAACGGGAAAGTAGCCCCTGTTGATACGATAATTTTAGACAAAGACCGGGTGGCTCTTATACCCCCCGGTACTCCTGGCCCTTACAGGGTTTTGCTTGGATTTAAAAACAAAAAGGACAATGAATAGCGAGAATAACCATATTCGTGCATTTATTGGGATATCTCTTTCAAAAGAGGCGATAATATCTTTAAGATATCTTCAAAAGCAACTTAAAACATACGGTATTAAAGCTTCCTGGCCCAGACCGGAAACCATGCATTTAACCCTGAATTTTTTTGAAAAAATAAATATCAATAAGATAGATATGATTAAAGCATGCATGACCCGGGCGGCGGCAAAAACCACAATTCACACTTTATCCTTATCTGGAATAGGAGCTTTTCCGTCCATCAAAAAACCCAGAGTAATCTGGTCTGGAACAAGTGGACAGATAGATGTTCTTGGAAAACTTGTTGATCGCCTTTCCATTAATTTTTTTGAGGATATGGGAATAAAAAAGGAAAACAAAAGATTTTTACCCCATGTGACAGTGGCAAGGATAAAACAGCCAATTTCGCATAAAAGCATGATGAAATTATTTCAGACGTTTAAAGGGTTTGGACCTAAAGATTTTTTGGTTTCCGAAATTAAAATTTTTCAAAGTGTATTACAACCATCCGGTGGTGTGATCCATAAAATTATTTTTTCAGCACCGTTGAAAAATTAATTTTTGAAATTTAAATATTGTTTGACTGAATAAAATTTTTCCGCTGCCTTAAAAATTTTATTCATCGACAAATCAAAAATTCCCCTGTGCTGTGTGCTGCCTAACACTTTTTTTAAAGGGGGAAAATAGTTTATGAAATTTTTTTAAAGAGGAAGAATTAATTTTTTAAACTTAAAAGA
>JABIYQ010000187.1 GCA_018702715.1 Desulfobacula sp.
AAATTTTATTCAGACTGCTGAAAGAGGGGGGCAATATGTTCTGGATACACAAAAAGGCACGGACGAATTGCATGAGATTACAAAATCTTTCAACAACCTGGCTAAAAATTTCCAGGAATCCAATATAGAGCTTCAACGAAGTATCAAGGAAATAGCTGAAAGAAAAAAAATTGAGGCAGCTCTTCAAGTTGCTAAAGATCAGTCAGAGGCAGCCAATATGGCCAAAACCAGGTTTCTTGCCAATATGAGCCACGAATTTCTCACACCTCTCAATGCTGTTATCGGTTTTTCCCAGTTATTGGAAACCAAGACACATGGCGAACTTAATGAAAAACAGATCGAATATATCCGGAATGTAATGGAAAGCGGACAAAATCTTTTGAATCTGGTAAATGGGATTCTTGAGCTATCCAAGATTGAAACAGAGGGTGTGAAGTTAAAATTGTCAACTTTCGATATAAAGTATGAATTGCAAAGAGCTGTGAACCTGATCCTGAAAACTGCTGATAAAAAAGAAATCTCACTTGCAAAAGAGCTGCAGCCGGATTTACCGCCCATAACCGCGGACCAGGAAAAATTTAAACAAATCATCATTAACCTTCTAAACAACGCTGTGAAATTCACGCCTGCTGGGGGTTCGATTATTCTGGCTGCAAAGACACTTATGGGTTCCGAGTTAGAAATTCCCTGTTATGAAGATCCAGATATGACAACTCAAGTATTGGATATTGAAAACAATTTCCTTCAAATTTCCATATCAGACACAGGTATTGGGGTTAAACCTGAAGATCGGGAAAGAATTTTTTCCATATTTGAACAGGTAGATATATCATCACAAAGACTATTCAATGGAACCGGATTAGGGCTTGCAATGAGCCGTAAAATTGTGGAACTCCATAATGGAAAGATTTGGATGGAGAGTGAAGGAGAAGGTAAAGGAAGCAGCTTTACTTTTGTCCTGCCTTTTATTGCCATTTAACAGGCCTGTGTTTTAAAAATCAGCCATTGTCCAAAATTTTTGTCAGCGCCGGTATAATTTCCAAAGCATCAGCAACCACGAAATAATCGCAATTTGATATGATAGCGGCATTTTCATCTGTGTTGATGGCAATGACCATTCCCGAGGTTTTCATGCCGGCAAAATGCTGGATGGAACCTGATATGCCACAGGCGATATAAACTTTTGGACTTACTTTCTCTCCCGTCTGCCCCACCTGCATGGAATAGGGTACCCATCTGGAATCCACAGCCACCCTTGAAGCCCCGACAGCAGCATTGACCTTTTGGGCACATTGAGAAAGAAGGTTAAAGTTTTCACTGTTTTTCATACCTCTTCCTCCGGCAATAATCACTTCAGCCTCGGCAAGGTTGGTACTTGTATTCTTGTCGGTTCCACCTGCTTTAAGAACCCTGAAACCTTTGGCCACAAGAAGGCTTGAATCAAATTTCAAAATCCGGGCCGTTCCCTGAACCTTGACAGGTTCAATTGCATTGGGTCTTATGCCAAACACTGAGACTTCCCCTGTTACCTTTATCGTTGCAATGGTTTTACCTGAATACCGGGATGTCCTTACAATTTTTTGGTCAAAATCAACATAAAAGCAATCCATTACCAGAGGCGCTTCTAGCTGGGCTGCAATCCGTGGCAAAAGGTCCTTTCCCATTGCAGTGGAAAGGCCGAACACCATGGAGATATGATATTCCTTAATGGCATTTATAATCGCTTTCGCCCTTATGACCGGGTTGTTCTGCAGGTCAGAGGCAAGATTAACTTCAACGATATCTGTGATACCAAATGATTCCAGATCTTCTTTTACACTTGCTGCATGTCCGTCCATGACAAAGGCAAACACCTTTGTATCCTTTGCCCTTGCCAGGGTTATCATGCCAAAATTTGTTTCTTTAACTTTCCCATCATCCATTTCTATGATGATACCGATATTTTTCATCATATGACCTTTGCTTCCTGTTTAAGTATTCTTACAATTTCTTTTGCAACAATGTCTGAATCACCTTTTATCTCTTTTGGCTCTCTGGATTGCTTTAAAGGTTCCAGTTCAACAATGCTCATTCCTGTCAAGGGCACTTTAATATTTAAGTCAGCAAAAGCAATTTTTTTAACCGGCTTTTTTTTGGATTTAACCACATCGGGAAAAGTCGGGTATCTGGGGGTGTTTAAGCCTCTTCCAGCGCCTATGATGCAGGGCAGAGACATCTCATAGGTATTGGCAATGCCGCCTGACAATTCACAGTCAACTATTGCCTTGTCCTGTTCAATATCCAGGTTGAT
>JABIYQ010000044.1 GCA_018702715.1 Desulfobacula sp.
AATCCAGTGTTCATGCTTGATGAAATCGACAAAGTGAGTTCATCCTATCGTGGAGACCCGTCTTCAGCCCTTTTAGAAGTCCTGGACCCGGAGCAGAATTTTTCTTTTTCAGATCATTACCTGGATGTTTCCTTTGATCTTTCCGATGTGATATTTTTAACAACTGCAAATGTGCTTCATACCATACCGGCGCCCCTGCAGGATAGGATGGAAGTTCTGGAATTGAACGGTTATACTGAAGAAGAAAAATTTAAAATAGCCTCCCGGTATCTTGTTCCCAGACAAAGAAAAGCCAACGGCCTTAAATCAAACCAGATTAAATTTACATCTGGTGCAATTAAAAAAATAATTTCAGGATATACAAGAGAAGCGGGTTTGCGAAACCTGGAACGGGAGATTGGATCCGTATGCCGAGGCGTTGCAAGCAAGGTTGCCGAAGGCAAAGCCAAAAATCTTGTTGTAGGACAAAAGGATCTGCATGAATATCTGGGGCCTGCAACCAATATGCCGGAACTGACACTGAGAATAGAAAATCCAGGCGTAGTTGTGGGACTTGCCTGGACCCCCTATGGTGGAGAGATACTCTTTATAGAGGCTGTGGCCATGAAAGGAAGCAAAGGCCTTACCTTAACAGGACAGCTTGGGGATGTAATGAAGGAATCTGCCCGTACTGCCTTAAGTTTTATCCGGGCAAATGCAAAAAAATTAAACATGGATGAAACTTTTTTCAATAATCATGATATACATATCCATGTGCCTGAAGGATCAATACCAAAAGACGGCCCTTCAGCCGGTGTGGCCATGTTAACCTGTTTGGCATCATTGATGACGGGGCGCCTTGTAAAGAAACGGCTGGCCATGAGTGGTGAAATTACCTTAAGAGGAGAAGTCCTGCCTGTGGGTGGGGTCAAGGAGAAAGTGATTGCAGCGCACAGGGCAGGAATTAAAATAATTATTCTGCCGCTATGGAACAAAAAAGATATGGAAAATGTACCGGATTATATAAGAAATTCCATTGAATTTTACTTTATAGATAAAATGGAAAGTGTATTAAAATTAGCACTTCACTGATAATGATATAGATTACGGAGTATTTTTTGAAATTCAGAAACCAGATCCTGATATTGTTCTCATTGGCCTTTTTTGGATGCTCAACTCCCTTGACCTCCTATGATCCAGCCCATATTCCACCGCCTGAATCACCCGTCTATAAATCCAGTCCTCCTCCATTACCCGGCAAAAAGAAGACTGGAACACAAAAACCCTATAAAATAAAAGGGGTTCGCTACACACCCATCGCAAGCTCCCATGGATTTGTCCAGACGGGAATTGCCTCCTGGTACGGCAGAAAATTCCACGGAAGAAAAACATCAAATGGTGAAACTTACAACATGTATGCAATGACGGCTGCGCACAAAACTTTGCCCATGAATACCTGGGTCAGTGTTCATAACCTTAAAAACAACCGGAAAATTGTTGTGAGGATAAATGATCGCGGTCCTTTTATCACAGGAAGAATAATAGATCTGACTTATACAGGGGCAACCCGTATCGGAATATTAAAAGCTGGAACCGGAAACGTTCGAGTGACGGCCCTTGGCCAGGCTACATCCTTTTCCAAGAAAACAAAAAATCCCATAACCTTTAAACCCGTTGATTACTGGAAAGGCAATTTTACAGTGCAGATAGGGGCCTTTAAAATCAAAGAAAATGCCCAGGAATACCGGGATAAATTATCAAAAAGGTATCAAAATGCTCATATTACCGCCTTTACTGATACCCGCGGAACTTTTTACCGGGTAAGGATCGGTGTGTTTACCAACTTACAAGATGCCATAAGGTATAGTGAAAAGCTTACTACACAAGGCTTTGGCAGTGCCTTTGCGGTTGCAGAATAAAGAAAAAACCATGGACTATATTGTTTTTCTAGACCGGGATGGGGTTATTAACGTGGACTCCCCGGAATATATTAAAAATGAATCAGAGTTTGAGTTTATCCCCAAAAGCCCTGAAGCCATTGCCCTTTTGACCCAAAATGGTTTTAATGTCATTGTGATAACAAACCAGTCTTTGATCGGCAGAAAGATGGTCACCCAAAAAATATTGGATGCCATTTTTAAAAAAATGAAGGACGGGATTAAAAAAGCAGGTGGAGATATCAAGGATATCTTTTTTTGCCCCCATACCCCACAGGACAATTGTTCCTGTAGAAAGCCAAACCCCGGGCTTATCATTGAAGCCCAAAAAAAATACCAGATTGATCTTAATCAATCCTTTATGGTGGGTGACAGTGCAAAAGATATTGAATGCGCGCGCAATGCCGGATGCTCAAAAGCCTTGCTGGTGGAAACGGGAAATGGGTTAAAGGCCGGGCAGCAGCTTTTTGAAAAAGGAATTATACCCGATTTTACTGGTAAAAATCTTTATGAAACCGCCCTTTGGATCATTAATAGCGTGAAGCATTAAATGATCACCATCAAAGGCATCTTAGAAAGACTCACCTATCAAAACCAGGATAACCATTATACTGTAGCCAAACTCAGGATTGCCAAAATCAATGACCCTGTCACCATTGTAGGCCATCTTGCCGGAGTATTTGAAGGCGAAAGTCTTGAGATCTCAGGAAAGTGGATCACCCACCCCAAATATGGAGACCAGTTTAAGGCTGAAAGTTATACAGTTATTTTGCCTGCCACTGTTTCAGGTATACGCAAATATCTTGGTTCAGGAATCATTAAAGGCATCGGTAAATCTCTGGCCGATAAGATAGTGGATCATTTTAAAGAACAAACCCTGGATATTATTGAAAACGAGCCAGAAAAGCTTACGCATATCCATGGAATCGGAAAAGGTAAAAAAAACCTCATCGAGCAGACCTGGAATAAGCACCATGCGGTAAGAAGGGTTATGCAATTTCTTCAGGAAAATGATGTGGGTGTGTACCATGCAGCCTCTATCCTCCAGATTTATGGTTCCCAGACCCTGGATATTCTACAGCAAAACCCTTATACCCTTGCAAAGGATCTTCCCGGGATAGGGTTTACTCTTGCAGATACTATTGCCATGAAAACAGGTGTAAAAAAAGATGATGAAAACCGTCTTAAGGCATGCCTGATTCATAGTTTATTGTCTTTTGAACAGGATGGGCATGTCTATGGATTAAAAAAAGAATTGTTTAAAGCAAGTTCAAGAACATCAGGGGTTGAGCCGGATAAGTTTGATCATGCTCTAGAACTATTATTAGATTCTGATGAAATTATAATAGAAACCCACGAAGATGATACAAAAGTTTATCTTTCAAGACTTTACAAGGCTGAATCAGGTATTGCATCAAGAATAAAAGCCATTTTATCAATGCCTGCCATACCTTATCAAATCAGCAAAGACAAAATCCTTGAAAAAGTACTGACAAAGCTTGCTATAAAACTATCTCAAGAACAATTAAATGTTGTCACCAATGTGCTGCTTGAAAAAATCGTGGTGATCACGGGGGGACCCGGAACCGGAAAAACAACTTTGATACGGGCATTGTGTGAAGTCTTTAAAATACAAAATCTAAAGGTTGTGTTAAGCGCCCCCACGGGGAGAGCGGCCAGACGTCTTTCAGAAGTAACCGGGGAAAAGGCTTTTACCCTGCACAAACTTTTGGGGTTTGATTATGAAAATCAGACCTTTGATAAAAACTTTGCCAATCCCCTTGAGTTGGATATATTTATCGTAGATGAAGCCTCCATGGTGGATACCATTCTCATGTACCGGCTCATTGAAGCCATGCCGCCAAGTGCTAGCCTTATGCTAGTGGGGGATACATTCCAGCTTCCCTCTGTGGGACCCGGCAATATTTTGTCTGATATTATTGAATCTGATCGTGTAAAGATCTTTTCTTTAACAACAATATTCAGACAGGCCAAGCAAAGCCCAATTATCATGTATGCACACAGTATCCGAAACGGAGAGATGCCGAATTTTCAAAAAACCGTTACAGGCGAATTGTCGGAATTTTATTTTATTGAAAACCAGACATCCCAAAAAGTTGTAAAAACCATTCTTGAACTGTGTTCAGAAAGAATACCCAAAGCATTTCCTCACATTGAAGAAATACAGGTCTTAACACCTATGCATAGAGGAGAAGCCGGCACCATAAATTTGAACCAGCAGCTTCAAAAGGTGTTAAATCAGTCTGAGGGAGGCATAGAAACCCAGGATATTATATTTAAACCCAATGACAAGGTCATGCATCTAAAAAATAATTATGAAAAAGACGTTTTTAATGGAGATATCGGTATCGTTGTCGAGGTGATTAAAAATGAAAATAAAATCCTGGTGAATTACGATGGCCGTATAGTAGAATATGATATTCTGGAATTAGATGAACTTACCCTGGCATATACCATATCTGTCCACAAATCCCAGGGAAGTGAGTATGGTGCCGTCATTATCGCACTGACCACTGCCCATTTCCCCCTTTTGCAGAGAAACCTGCTATATACGGCCATGACCCGTGGTAAACATCTGGTAATCATTGTGGGTTCCTCAAAAGCCCTTAAAATGGCCTTAAACAATAATAAAACTGCTTTGCGTCTCTCAGGTCTTAAACAAAAATTGATGCAGACTTGATTACCCTCAATTATCTCAGATTGAATTCTTTGACAAAATCGTCAAGGTTTTCATTATCGTTTGTTCAGAATTTCCAGAATCTCCTTAATGGCTTGTTCTGCTTTTTCCACAGCTACCTGACAGGTTCCCACACGGTGGTGGCCGCCACCGCCATAGTTTAACATCAATGATCCAACATCCACTGTTGCTGTTTTATTGATGATACTGTATCCACAGGTGATCACGATATTCTGACGCTGAAAGCCCCACATGGTTGTCATGGAAATATTCTGCTCAGGAAAAAGGCTGTATAGCAAAAACCTATTCCCTGTATAAATTTCTTCTTGATCACGCAGGTTAAGCAGTACCACATCTCCCTGCACTATGCTGTTTTGCAGCAGCATCTCACGAAACAGCTTATCTTGCTCAAAATAACGAATTGTCCGCTCTTTGATATCAGGAAGCTGGAGAATCTGTTTGTCCGTCTTTTCACGACAATAATCGATCATATCCATCATCAGGGCATAATTGCTGATCCTGTAGTCCCTGTATCTGCCCAGACCGGTACGCGGGTCCATGACAAAGGACAGCAACACCCACCCATCAGGATCAAGTATCTCTTCCTTGGTAAATTTTGCTGAATCAGACTTGTCCACGGCAGTAACCAAATCGTCAAGATGATCATTTTTAAACCCGTCAGATCCGCCATAAAAATTATAAATCACCCTTGCTGCACTTGAAGCTGTGGTATCGCACTTGCCTTTAAAATCACCAAAAGCCTTGCGCTCTTGTTCGCTTGAGTGATGGTCAAACCAAAGGCCGCAACCTTTTACATAGGGTATATTGGCCAGTATATCGTCACAAGTAATCTCTATGAGTCCGTCCTGAACATCCTTGGGGTGAACAAACTTGATGTCCTCAATCATCCCCACCTCTTTCAGAATAGCCGCACAACCAAGGCCGTCAAAGTCTGATCTGGTTACCAGTCGCATTTTTTTTACCTCCATTATTGAGTTGCGGTTTTTAACAAACTTGTAGCATATAGAGTAAGAGAATCACAAGAAGGATTTCATTTGATCTGTTCTCAGAGTGCTGTGGCTGTTCTAAAAAAAGAAAACCTAACCACAGCCTTCTATTTGTTTACTAATTCAGACTGACGGGATTTTCAAAATTGCCCTGCCGGCAAAGAAAATCCACACCAGGCTATTTTAATTGTGGATTATCATGAGATTTTAAAAAAAACCGGGTGGCAGCATAGCCATATCATCCAGGCCCCTATGTCTTCGGAAAGATTTAATGCAGGGGTTGTAGCGGCCATGCAGAAAAAAAAGATCCTTGGAGTTGTCAGCCGGTATGTGATGATTTTAAAACAAAATCCTTAATGCGATTTAGAGCTGACAAGGCGGAATAGTACCGGAAACATGCCCTGTATGTATTTTTTGTATGGTATATCACACTCAAAGACCACCCCGCCATGAATGATCTGCGGTTAGAAAAAATACAATAACCAAATTGCGGAGATATGCGGACAACCGCTCAACTACTTGTTAATTTCAATTTTTAGAATTTTACATTCAGGTTGTTTTACATGAAGTGTCTTGATACATTGCGTTCGATAGTAAAATGAAAATCAATTGTGGAGAATGAATGACACATTTTAGAGATAAAGCAAATTTAATTTGGGATGTGGCAGATATTCTGGCTTTGGAAAAAAGTTCCCTTGAATTGGAAAAAACAGTATTGGAGGATTGATCATGGATGATAACCATCAAAATATTATTATCTATAATACACCAGACGGTAAAGCCTCTGTCACCCTGTATGCCAAAGACTGCATGGTATGGATGAACCAAAATCAAATCGCCCAACTTTTTGACACCTCCAAGCAAAACATTGGTCAGCATATTTCTAACATACTGAAAGAAGGGGAATTAGAAGAAAATTCAGTTGTAAAGAATTACTTTACAACTGCTTCCGATGGCAAAGAATATAATGTGGCATTTTACGCTTTAGAGATGATTCTGGCCGTAGGATTCAGGGTTCGCAGCAAAAGAGGAACCCAGTTCAGGATATGGGCAAACCAGAACCTGAAAGAATACATGATCAAGGGCTTTGTCATGGATGATGAGCGCCTGAAAAATCCTGACGGCAGGCCTGATTATTTTGATGAACTCTTGGAACGTATCCGGGAAATCCGGGCCTCTGAAAAACGCTTCTACCAAAAAGTGCGGGACCTGTTCGCCTTAAGCAGTGATTATGACAAAACTGATAAGGCCACTCAGATGTTTTTTGCCGAAACCCAGAACAAATTGCTGTTTGCCGCAACCGGACAAACCGCCTCAGAAATCGTATTGGACCGGGCAGATGCAGACAAACCCAATATGGCGCTCACATCCTGGAAAGGCAGTGTGGTTAGAAAACAGGATATTTTTATTGCCAAAAATTACCTGAACGCTGATGAAATTGATACCTTGAACCGTTTGGTTGTCATCTTTCTGGAAACCGCAGAACTGAGGGCCAAAAACAGGATCGATATATCCATGAAATTCTGGCATGAAAATGTGGACAGAATTTTGGAATTTAACGAACAACCACTGCTCACCGGGAAAGGCAAAATCAGCAATAATGCTATGAAAGAAAAGGTAAAGCAGATTTATCAGTTGTTTGATACCCACCGAAAAACCTATGAAGCAGAACAGGCTGACAACCGGGATATGGAAGAATTAACTCAGCTGGAACGGAAAATAGAGAAAAACAAATAATGGAACGCTACGAAAAATATAAGGACAGCGGTGTTGAGTGAATAAAGGAGATTCCTGAGACGTGGGAAGCTAAAAAGTTAAAGTATGGTGTGTTTGTAAATCCTACCCAACACAGACTTACCGATATGCTCAAAGCAAAAGATGGAGACTTTTTTATTTCAGACTGGCTGAGAAACAGAAATACAGTCGAGTTTTTGGGAATATGGGAGCGCATCTATAACTCTGATTTTAATTATGGCGAATATGCCATAATTAGAAACCAGGCCGGGCTGAATAATTATAAGATCAGTGTGAAAGAGTGGACAGCCAAAACAAATGTAATAGGGTTGAAGGCAAAAGCAGGTATATATGGTGGTACTTATGCGCACAAAGATATTGCTTTTGAATTTGGAATGTGGATTAGCGCGGAGTTCAAAATATATCTTATTAAGGAGTTTCAGCGTCTTAAGGAGAATGAGTACTAGCAACTCGGCTGGGATATTAAACGCAATCTGGCAAAAATCAACTACTGCATTCATACTGATGCGATTAAAGAAAATCTTATTCCCTTGCAAGTGACAAAGAGTCAGATCAATAATATTTACGCAAGTGAAGCCGATATCCTTAATGTTGCTCTGTTTGGCAAAACAGCAAAACAATGGCGGGATGAAAATCCTGCCCGGAAAGGAAATATTCGTGATTATGCCAATATCTCTCAACTAGTGTGTCTTTCTAATCTGGAAAACATCAATGCCCTTTTTATCAATGAAGGAGTTATGCAAAAAGAGCGACTGAAAAAATTAAATACTATTGCTATCCATCAGATGAAACTTCTGATTGCCGATCATGGCATAGAAAAATTGGGAGAGGGCAAATAATGGCTTTACATCCGGATTTTCCTGATTCTCCCCACGGTGGATGTCAAGCAAGTTGTCACCCTTCAGCGTCGATTTACAAGGTATATCCCTGTCCCTACAAGCACAAGAGCACAAACAAGATATAGGGTTATCTGCTCGTTTAGAAATACTGCCCCGGCAATTACCCCGAAAATGGGCGTTAAAAAAGTGAATGAAGCAAGTCTTGATACTGCATAATTGCTGATCAACCAAAACCAGGCAATATAGGTGATAAAGGCAATCCAGACAATTTGGTAAAAAAGGCTGCCCATAACTAATGGCGATATGTTTACAATACCCGGCTCACCATATGCTACGGAAAAAAAGGGAAGAAACAGAGCAGAAACACCAAGCTGGTATAAAAGCGTTTTGCTGGGTGCAATTAAAGCAAGGGGACTTGCTTTAATAACAACAGTTGTTGCGCCCCAGAAAACAGCCGCCAGGATCAGCATGATGTCTCCTATAAGCATTTGTTTAGTGGGCAAATTTAAAGATTCATTGAATGCGACAATAATACCTATAAAAGCCAGACAAAGGCCAAGTACCTGGATCCTTTTGAGTTTTTCTCCAGGAATGAAGCGCTGCGCACCCAAGGCTACAATAAATGGTGATGTGTTTAAAAAAATGACTGCCCTTGATGCATTTGTGAAATCAAGACCCCAGTAAATCAAAATAAATTCTACTGAAAAAAGAAGGCCAATAACAATTCCCCACCAAAGGGTGTTATCTTTTGCCAAAACAGGAATATGACGCAGTTTCATCCATATCAACACCAGTATGGTTGCACCGATTGACCGAATACCTGCCTGGAGCACAGGAGGGACACTTGAAATTGCAACCTTGATGGCCACTTGATTAAAACCCCAGCTTGCACAGAGGATTATAAGCAGTGCCACTCCCTTAAAATCTAAAACAGCGTTTTTGGATTTCATATTGTATTCAGGCCCGTAAAATGAATAAAAAGCAAGGATGTACAATAACAATTCTTTCCTTGCATCTTTTTTGAATTTTGTTATTAATCAGGAGATTAAACAACCAGGTTTCATTCTCAAAGAAAATTTTGGGTAGCTTATACTGTTTGAGCATATCGATTTAAAAAAAAACTGGAAAAGATTTGCTGAGGAGATAAAAATAAACGATGGCTATTTTTGAAAAATTTAAATTTATCCGGAAACAGGAAGTTGCCTTTGCCAAAAAACTTCTTATTTGGAAATATGAAAAAACGGGCACACCTTTACCCGATGAAGCAGCAATATCTGCTCACGCACAAAAAGTCGTGGACGATGCCCATATTATTGCAAACGAAAGCGGCAGCAATGTACTGGAAATTGTGAAAGACAAAATCAAAGATATAAAAAAGCTTATGAAATAGTGTTTTGTTTGACTTATTAAACCTGTATGCGGGTTAAACGATAAAGATCAAATAAAAAAGGTTAATGCTAAAGAATTAAAACTTATGAATAAGAAATTAAAAACCCATGTTATTGTAGAACCCGACCGCACACAGGCATTCAGAGGCATTGGAATCCTGCTTCTTTCCGGATTAAGTTTTACCATAAGCATGTTGATTGCAAGCCGGGCTCTTAAGGATGGAGTTGACCTGAATACTTCCAATGCAATACGTCATTGTGTGGCAACTGTTATTCTGATTATTTATCAAAAAGCCCGTTCCAGAAAAATAGGCTTACTTCCCCGGGAACGGTATATCAGTCTTGCACTCGGTATTGCGGTTTTTATGATGGGGGCTGGTTATCTGGGTGCCACACAATATATTCCAATAAGTCTTGCTGTCCTTATCTTTTATACCTGCCCGTTTTTTGTTGCAATTATATCCAGATTTACAGAAAATGAACCCATAACACCCATGCGTCTGACAGCCATCATCCTTGCCTTTATCGGCCTTTCATTTGCTTTGAAAGTTCAAACAACAGGGGGGCTGCAAATCATTGGAATTTTGTACGCTATGGTTGCAGCCATTGGTTTTGCAAGCTTTGTTACAGTGAGCAG
>JABIYQ010000383.1 GCA_018702715.1 Desulfobacula sp.
CGCTCAGGTTGATGGAACTGGGTGGAAATATCTACTATCTGGCCAAGTTGATCGGGGTTTACGGACTGAACGTTCAGGATGTCGGCGCCCAGATGCGCGGCGTTACGGTTGAGGAGTTCAAGCAAATGCTTTTGGACCAAGGGCGGGAGGAAGTCTGATATGGCGACACTTGTTGGCGGCTTCACCAGTTCTCATATCCCGGGCGATTGATACTGTCCCGTTGGGAAAAAGATTTGCAGACGTCACTCAATCCAGACGTCCCTGTAACCGTATGTGTATTGAAAACTGTGAAGAGTGTATCACGCTTTGTGACAGTGTCAGTGAATATTTTTCACCACACCCCATAGGCCTTTGCCCCGCGTGCCATCTGTTTGGAACACCCTACTATAAAGGCCGTTTAAGTTTTGGACCTGCCTGGCTTAAATCCGACACTCCTGTGTGGTATAAAGCAAATGAGAATGATTCACCATTAATGGGTGGACCGCTTACGCTTCCACTGTTGGAAAAACCTCGGCCAACTTGGTCAATGCCGAAAAATCATTCTAAAATTCCCGGAAGAAAATTTTATATCCATCACCCATGGTCGGTGAACCGTCTAAAGGGTGAAACGAAAACTGAAAACAACAGGACAATCGAACCTCTTGGTAAAGGGAATGACTTTGAGTTTGAGGTTAAATTTCATAATTTAAGAGAATGGGAACTTGGCCTGCTCATTTACACACTTGAACTTGAAGACAACCTTGCACACAAGATTGGCATGGGAAAGGCAACTGGCCTCGGTAGTATACAGATCTTTGTCGAGAAACTGTCCATCAAAGAGATATCTAATGAAGGCAGAGAGATAAAGAATATTGACAAGGAGCAAATAGTCAGGGCAGGGTTCTCAAATATGTCATTTGATTTTAAGAGCGCATACCATCAACAGCTTCTCAGTCTGATGTGGCTGTCACCGGTAAAAGAGTCTTTTCAAGTCCGTTATCCATCTCTTGAAAAAGAATCCAACGATATCCCAGGGTATATTGAGCTAAAAGAGCAATCGAAAAATTCATCGGATTTATTATGCTCTCCTTGGCGAGAATGGCACTCATTTTCAGATAAACTATTAAAACCAGCCATACTCCAGAATAAAAATGAGGGTATTGGTGACAAGGGTGAACTTGAAAAGTCTGCACGGACAGGTATCGTTAAATTTTTCAATAAACCCAAGAAATTTGGTTTTATCGAGCAATCGTCCGGGCCTGACATATTTGTACATGTTTCAGCTGTCAATGAGTCTGGATATGAAACTCTTTGTAAAGGTGAAAAAGTCCAATTCGAGACAAAGGAAGGCTATAAAGGGCTATCTGCTGTCAATCTTGTTAAATTATAGCTAACGGAGCAAGCCTCATCCATGTATGAAAGGAAGCAAACTATGTCCGGACTACTTGAACAAGCTGCATCCCCTGAAGTGTTAAATTCTTCATGGAAGTATTTACGCAATGACAAGGCAGTCTGGGGTACCGGAATTTCCAGAAAAGAGATGGAAAAAGACTTTGTTTTTCATATTATTAAATTGGCAGACGACCTTAAAACCGGTCAATATAAACCAGATCCTGTGCGGTTTTTTCCGATTAGCAAGGGGGATGGGAAAAAACGTATAATTTCTTCTTTGACTTTGAGAGATAAATTGGCACAAAGAGCCGTTTTAAAAGTGATTGAACCCTTGGGCGAAAATATTTTTCACCCTAACAGTTTTGGATACAGGCCGGGCAGAAATATAGACATGGCAATATCGAAAGTAAGAGAATATGTATTATGCGGTTTCCATTGGCTGTTGGATGCAGACATACAGAGCTATTTTGATAATATTCCCCAAAGATGTCTGTTAAAAAAAATTAAAAAATTAATCTCTGATCAAAAATTGCTTACCATAATTAAGAAATGGCTCGATTCAGGAACAATCAGCCAAGGAATTCTTTCTTCTCCTAAAGGGATACCTCAAGGTGCCATTCTTTCTCCTTTTTTATGTAATGTTTATCTGACGTCATGGGATAATGCCATGATGTCAAAAAGCTTAACCTTTGTCCGCTTTGCTGATGATTTTATTGTATTTACAAAATCTCAAAATGATGCAGAAAAGGCCCATAAATTTGTAAAAAAAACTTTGAGGAAGTTGGGTCTTTTTTTAAATATTGATAAGACACAAGTGGCCCATTGTAGCCCTAAAATAAGTTTTCTTGGGAAAAAGTTACCTGATACGAGAAAAATTAAATTATATACACCCTCCAGTTAGGATGAATAATATGAAGAAACGCCCCATAATTGTTGCTTATGACATCAGTCGTAATAAAATCAGAACTCGAGTCAGGAAAATACTCAAAGAATGGCGGCTGGATAATCAAAAATCCTTGTATGAATGTCGTTTAACGAACCGACAGGCAGAAGAATTGTTTTTACAGCTCAGCGAAAATTTAGATCATAAAACCGATAAACTGCTTATGGCTTGGTTAGAACCTCACCGGAACCTATTATATAGAGGTATTGGAAGAGACCGTATCAACAAGAAACTTTGGGTTTTTAGGTGATCTATGAGACATAAAGGGTGGTACTTGGTGGCCTATGATATTTCAAACCCAAAACGGCTAAGTAAAATTCACAGGATGATTAAAAAACACGGCATTGCCATCCAGAAGTCTTTGTTTTTAATAAAAAATACTGAAAATATGGTCAATAAGCTACTTAATGAAATCTCTACGATTATGAATCTTAAAGAGGATGATTTAAGGGCATATCCTATAATACACCCAAGAGAAGTGTGGACAAACTCTCCAAATCTTTTAGCTGCTTATCCAGCTATCCTCTTTTCCGAATCAGAAACTGAGAGGAAAAAATCTGTCGTAAAAAATTCTACCTCTAAAAAAATTTGGAAAAAGCTATCGTTTTTATTCAAGGAGAAATAATGGGAGATCTGACAGTTATTCTCGATAAAAAAAATATCACTGCCCGGATTGAGGCAAAAACACTTAAGATAATTCGTCCAAATACAGCTCCAGAGA
>JABIYQ010000143.1 GCA_018702715.1 Desulfobacula sp.
AAGAAAGCAAATCCCTGCTTTGAAATTCACTTTGGAAGACCTTGATGGCAAACAAGTACAATTTACGGATTTCCGCGGAAAAGTTGTTCTTCTTTTTTTCTGGACAACCTGGTGAAGTTGGTGCCGGAAGGAGTTTCCTTCTCTGATTAATCTTTATAACAAATTTAAGGATAAAGATTTTGTTATTATTGGTATTGATATAGAAGAAAAAAAAGTACTTGTAAAAAAATATGTCGACAAAACAGGTATTGCCTTTCCCATCCTTTTAGATGCTGAAGGCCAGGTTGCTCGTGATTATGGTATCCGTGGAACCCCTGCCCATTTCCTGATTAATCGTAAAGGTGATATTAAAGCATACGCTCCAGGGTATAAAGACTGGAAAAATAAAAAAAACCGAAACCTTATTGAATTCATGATTAATGAAACCGATTAATTGAAGTTAAAATTTTGCTTGTGAATAAACTTTAAAAAGGTCAGGCGCTTGCTATGGGAGAAATATCAACAAAAATCAAGACAGGAATCCTGGTTTTTATAATCAGCATAGGGATTGTTACCCTCTTTTTTTTAATTGGGAATAATACAGGCTTTAAATTCAATAGACAACCTCCCATCACAAAGGGTGCAAAAGCACCTGATTTTTCATTTCCGGATCTGAATGGAAAGAATGTGAGTCTGTCCGATTTCAAAGGAAAAATTGTATTATTAAATATCTGGGCCACTTGGTGCGGGCCTTGTGTAGAAGAGATGCCCTCTATTGAAAGACTTTACAATCGATTCAAAAAAGAGGACTTGGTCATCCTGGCTGTCAGTATAGACATTAAAGGGGAAAAAGTTGTAGATCCTTTTATGAAGATACACAAACTAAGTTTCAAAGCCCTGATTGATAAGAAGGGTTCCATACAAAACCTTTACAGGACCACAGGTGTTCCGGAAAGTTTTATTATAGATAAAAATGGTGTCATTATTGAAAAAGTAATCGGTTCCTTTGACTGGTCCTCACCCAAAATTTTTCAGTACTTTAAAAATCAACTTGAAAAACCATATATTCAAAAAGGGTGATATAGTTTTTCTAAGCAAAACCTTTCAGTAATCATCATATGGACGATAGGGTGGACCGGGATTATTTTTGCCTTTGTACTAGCCGGACGTCTCTGAAAATATAATAAATCATATCCCTTTCCATAAAAAAGTGTTAGATTGGGTATGTAAATTGCTTATCCAATATTCCGGCTATATCAAATAAAATCGGATACTTTAAAAATATGAAAAAATATAGATTTAAAACTTTGCAGGGGAAATTAATTATTCTTTTGCTGGTTCCAGTCATTTTTGTTGTTTTTTCCGGCGGTATTGTGAGTTTTTTATACACTCGGAATGTTATGCTGAACCAATGGAATGAATCTGCTACTTTAAAGCTCCAGCGGGCAGCTCACGCCCTGGAAATGAAAATTTCAATGCTCATCAATATGGTCAATCTTTTTTATAAAACTAATCCGGTTGGAGATATCCCCGGATCCCAGAAAAAGCTCATACAATATCTTGCTGGGATGGATGGTGTGGTGCAGGTCGGTTTTACATATTCTCGTTCAACCAAAGGGCATATGGAAATGGGAAGTGGCAATTCAATGCATTTTCACCGCAGCATGCTGCTGGACATAACCGAACCCCAATATAATGCTGATGCAGGGCAGGAAACAGTCAAAATGGTATTATCCCTGTTGAATCAATCCAATCAGGTGGTGGGAAACATTGAAATCATCATGGATTTTCGTTATCTGCTCAAGGATATTTCCAATCTTGGATGGTGGCAAAGTGACAGGGCCTGCATTGTCAGCAACAGCGGCCGGTTTATCGTTCACGCTAATCCATCCATGAAAGGGAGAAAAACCCTGGGTGATACAGGCGATCCCTTTGAGTTGGATTTGTTAAAGGAATTGATCAATAAACCTTTTGGGACTGTCAAATCAAAAGGACATCCGCCGGAGACCATTTCAGGATTTTACAAACTGGATAATGCACCATGGGCCATTGTCCTGTTTGCCGAGGGCGATAAGATACTTGCGCCCATAACCCGATACAGGAACGCGTTTGCCATTGGAAGTCTTGGTATTTTAATCATCATTCTTTTTCTGATCAGGTTCCATGTCGGAAAAATTGTGACAAAAATCACTCTGCTGTCAGGAAATGCAAAAAAAGTGGCAAAAGGTGAGTATGGCGATCCTATATCCAGGAATAGTGAAGATGAAATCGGTCAACTGGTCAGTAATTATAATTTAATGGTCAAAGGACTTGTGGAAAGAGACTATATCCGGGACACCTTCGGAAGATATGTTGATCCTGATTTTGCAAAATTTCTCCTTGAGCACCCGGATGCAGGAAAACTTGGTGGAAAAAGACAGGAAGTTGCTATAATGATGTCAGATATCAGGGGATTTACAGCCCTTTCCGAAACGTTGAGCCCGGAAGTGATCATCAAAATATTAAATCAGTA
>JABIYQ010000276.1 GCA_018702715.1 Desulfobacula sp.
AAGTTTTTTAGAAACCTGTGATCCATCTTCCAAGGACAAATGGATGGAGGATTGTCTGATTTCCATGGCCTGCCATACAGCCATTCGGGCCAATAAAGCAATGCAGACAGGGGAAATGGCAAAATTGCTGGAAGATCTTGAAAAGTGTAAAAATCCTTTCCACTGCCCCCATGGCCGCCCTACAATTGTCTGTCTTGACGCCGGACAATTGGAAAAGCTGTTTAAAAGAGTTGTCTGATGACAGTGTATGATGTATATAATTGCGAAAAATAAAAAAATATAATGTATCAAACCGTATAAAGGAGTCCCATGTTAAAGCCCTATAAAATTATGAAGACCGGGTGGATAGTAGTCGTTTTGTCACTTTTTATTATAGTCACCATCACCCCGGGTCTGTGTTCCCAGCCTAAAAAGGTTGCCGTGATTCCTTTTTTGGTAAATTCACCTCAGGATCTTGGCTTTTTACAGGATGGTTTGTTTAATATGCTTTTTTCCAGACTGTCGGATCCTGGTAAAGTTGAGGTAATGGATCGTGAAACCATTAACAAGGTCATGGCAAAAACTAAGGCAACTCTTGGAAGCAAGGGCTTGCTCAATGAATCCAATGCCAGGATTATCGGTGCTAATATTGGGGTTGACTATATTCTTTTCGGAAGTCTGACCCATTTTGGGGAAAGTGTCAGCCTGGATGCCAGTATGGTGGACATGACGGCAAAAAAACCGACCTTAACCTTTTTTGAACAGAGCAAAAGCATGGGGGATGTCATTCCCATGGTCAATACTTTTGCAGGTGATATCAATTTAAAGGTATTTAACCGCAGAATTGCCAATGAGATGTATGCAGTCCCAAAGGTGTCTCCTTTACAGGGCAATTCTCAATATAGCAATGGTCAGGAAGGCCGGAACAGCGGCGGGTTTATCAACCTCCAGCAAACCAGTCAGAAAGGGTTTCAGACGCACTTAAAGTTTAAGGGTCAGATCAATGCCCTGGCCGTTGGAGATCTGAAAAAAAATGGCAGTATCCAGGTGGTGACAGCAACGGATTACGAGATTTTTATTCATAAGCTTGAGGGCAACAGGCTTTTAGTTGAAAAGAAACTTGAATTTAGCTCCATCCATAGGATCATATCCCTGGATATCGCAGATATCAATAAAAACGGGTATCCGGAAATATTTGTGACAAGCCTGAATATTCAAAGAGAAGGATTAAAGTCATTTGTAGTGGAATATAATGGCAGTAAATTTATAACGCTGACAGATGATGAATCTTATTATTTCAGGGTGATTGACGGCCCTGACAATGGTAAAATTCTTCTCGGCCAGAGATATGCCGCCCATCCTTATAAGGGTAAAATCTACACTATGAAGGCCATGGGCACAGGCTATGTCAAGGATAAAAAACTCCGAATGCCCAGAAGGGCATCTGTACTTTCCCTTGTAAAGGGTGCTGTGACCCAAAAAGATGCAGCAGAATATGTGATGATTAATGAACACGGACGGTTAACTGTGGTCACTGACACGGGCAGGATTGACTGGCAAGGAAATAAAAAATTTGGCGGCACAGCCCATTATTTCCTTCTTCCCAGGGATGATTTGGATGTTACCTTTCAGGAACGGGTTTATTTTAATCCCAGGATTCTTTTTTATGATGCTGGAGATGATGGGAAAAAAGAGATTTTTGCAGTGAGAAACGAGGAACTTGGCGGCGGTGTCTTGGGTCGGTACAAAAGATTTACAAAGGGAAGCCTTGAAATTCTTTCCTGGAATGGTATTGCCCTTGCTCCGGTGGCCAAAACCCGAACGGTCCAGGGATGGATCAGTGACTTTGCCATTGCGGATATTGACGGGGACGGCCAAAATGAATTGGTGACTTCCGTGGTGGGTAAATCAAAAATTGCCATCGGGAAAAAGGGGATTTCATCCAATATCATTTCCTATAAACTGGAATAGCCGGTTAAAAAATGTACAAAGAGCTTGACAAAAGGAGATAAACTCCATAAACAGTGTATGAATCTGGATACTTTCGTTTAAAAGGAGCGCTGGTATCCGGGTAATTCAGGTGGTGAATAATATTTTTAACAAGGAGAAAAAGATGAAAAAATTAATAGTGCTTGTTGCTGCAATGGTTATGATTGCAGGTTATGCAAATGCTGCTGAGTGGAATTTTTATGGTTCTGCTCGTGTAAGTACTTTCTGGACATCTATTGAGACAATTGCTACACCAACTACAGCTGATGTAGACAACTTTGCACAGGGCCTCCAGGGTAACTCTCGTGTGGGTGCCAATGTTAAAGTTAGTGATGAACTGTCCGGCCGTTTTGAAGCTGGTAATTCTGGTACTACTTGGAATACTCGTCTTATTTACGGCGAATGGAATTTCGGCGGTGGAACATTCCTCGTTGGTCAGACCTACACTCCCCTTAACCTGTTCTACTCCAACCAGGTATTCGGTGGTGACACAGACCTTCTGGCCTATGGTGGTGTTTACAGTGGCCGTGCTCCACAGTTAAGACTGAAATTTGGTGGTTTCCAGATTGCAGCAGTTGCTCCTGCAGCAGCTAACCTTCTTGGTGCTGGTGGTCTTACAGAAAATAAACTTCCTACAATTGAAGCTGCTTATTCTCTGAAAATGGGAGCAGTAGCTGTTAAACTTGCTGGTGGTTATAATTCCTATGAAAATAGCCTTGGTGTTGCAAATTATGACATTGATGCCTATGCTGTTGCCCTTGGTGCAAGTGCAAGTTTTGGTATGATTAAATTTGGTGGTAACATCTATTCCGGTCAGAACTCCGGTCAATTGATTTGGACAGATGTTAATGGTGCCTTTGGAGCAGCTGATGGTCTTCCTGTTATTACCGGAACCCAGGTTCGTGACAATGATGTTCTGGGTTACGTAATAGTTGCCACTGCTAAATTAAATGATATGTTCAGTGTTGAATTCGGCTATGCTGGAATTCAAACAGAACTTGATGCAGTTCCCGGTGGTGTACCTGTAACTGATGATGCATCTTCCTACTATGCACAGGCAGTTATAACACTTGCTCCTGGCGTATATGTTATTCCAGAAGTTGGTGTAGTTGATTATGATGAAATCGGCCAGACCAAAACAACATATTTTGGAGCCAAATGGCAGATTAACTTCTAATTTGAATGAATTAGAAGATTTAAGACTTTATACTACCTGAATGTTTTGGCCTGGTGATGGAATTTTCCATCACCAGGCCTTTTTTATTGGCCACGTAAAGGACAAATGTGAATATAAGGAGCAGCAAATAATATAATGGAGAGATATTATAAAGAACGGTTTCATGTTCAGCAAAACTTGATTCGAAAAATTGCTCCTTTGATGGAAGTCAATGAAATCGTGGAAAAAGTCAGAGAAGAACTCAGAAAAATTATTCCCAACGCCATGGAAGTGTGTATCCTGCTTTTGGATCCTGAGGCGGGTAAGTATACAAGTCCATTGCAATGCGCTTTGTATGAAGAGCCTGTGAGCTGTCAGTCCTGTAAACGGGATCGGTCGGCAATAAAAAAAGCCATCCTGAGAAAAAAAGCGATTGTAGTGTCTCAAAGTGAACCCATACGGCGTACTGACAATAGCCTTGTTGCTGTGGGAGCTGAATATGCCATGCCTGTTTTTGTGGAAGGTCGGATTCTGGCAGCCATCAGTGTGGTGATTCAGCCTTTAAGCCGATATACCCGGAGGGATTTTTTTCTGATAAGAGATTTTGCCGATATTCTGGGGAATATTATTTTAACTGCCAGGCACCAATGGGAAATCACCCAGGAGAAAATTAGAATCAGCCGTATGCTTAATCATCTGACTCCCTTTGTTCCAGGTTCAGTACGGCATATGGTGGATAAGAACCCGGAATTATTGACCCTGGAAAAAGAAAGAAAAGAGGTGACCATCCTGTTTCTTGATCTGGAAGGGTATACCCATTTAAGTTCCAGATGGCCGGAAACTCAAGTCAATGCAATTATTGAAAAAATGTTTTCCAGTTTTGTGGATCCCATTCACAGGTCCAGCGGGGATATCAATGAGACGGCCGGGGATGCGCTTATGATCATATTTAAAGACCATGATGCAAAGACAAATGCCATCAATGCAGTAAAGGCAGCCTTTGAAATTATTGATCGGAACAGGGTATTTAATTTGTCTCTGGAACCGGAAATAGGAACCATTGATGTGAACATCGGTATTAATTCCGGTTCTGCCCTTGTGGGGATGAGCCGGTTTAAAGGTCTTTTAGAGACGCGCATGACCTTTACGGCAACAGGAAGGGTGACCAATATTGCTGCCCGGTTGTCAGACCATGCCAAGCTTGGTGATATCCTGATTGGTGAGGAAACCCGGAAAATGGTGGACGGGATATGGCCTGTTTTCTCCATCGGGCCTGTCCTTTTAAAAGGGATCAAAGATCCTGTGCCGGTTTTTTCTCTTCTTCGCGCACCTGAGTCAAAACCTGCCAAATAGTTAGTGACTGATCCGATACCCTTGTTTGGGTGAGTTTTCGTTTAAACACTAATTAAAAAATGTATTTCCAAATTTTCCACCCTGGTGATTTTTCTGCATCCTGCCACCCTGGGGTTTTCATCATGTATTCGGGATTTTTACGTATTTGCTTTTCAACATCTGCTTTTTGTTCCTGCTCCATTTTTTCCCATGTCAAAGTGGATCGGCCAAAGATTTTTTTGTTAATTGTGGCTGCAATCCTATTTGTTTTATCAATCAAATCACCCCTTTTCTGGGACTGGTCAAAAAAAGCCATATATCGTTTGTTTTCAATATCATAAACTTGAACATCAATGCTAAAGGAACCGCCCAGTTTGGTAATAGCCCCTGCCAGTACAAAATCGCTGTGGGTAAGCCGGGCAATTTCTCTTATCCCTTTACCCGACTTAA
>JABIYQ010000308.1 GCA_018702715.1 Desulfobacula sp.
GAGATGCTTAAGGGTAAATTCAATGGTTTCTTTGCCTGGGGCCAGAACCCGGCATGTTCCGGGGCCAATGCCAATAAAACAAGGAAGGCCCTTTCCCGAACATTATGAACCATTGGAGTCTCCAGTTAAAAATAATCCACTCAATAAGAATCACAGGGTTAACCCAGTTGTGAAGATGTTCCATGAGGATCCGGATTCAACAGATGATAAATTTGCCTCCTGTGATCCGCGCTACCCTTTTGTGGCAACCACCTATCGTGTTGCTGAACACTGGCAGACAGGTGTCATGACTCGACACACCCCGTGGCTTCAGGAGATGATGCCCCAGATCTTTGTTGAAATGAGTAAGGAAATGGCCGCCCAAAAAGGTATCAACAATGCAGATGTCGTACGGGTCTCATCAGCCCGGGGCGGTATCTGGGCCATTGCAGTTGTTACCATTCGTTTTCAGCCGTTTACGATTATGGGAAATGTGGTTCACCAGGTCGGCCTGCCCTGGTGCTTTGGCTGGCAATACCCCGAAGACGGGAGCGGCGGGGACAGCGCCAATATCCTTACCCCGTCCATTGGCGATGCAAATACCATGATACCTGAAACCAAGGCGTTCATGGTTAATGTTGAAAAGACTTAGGAGGGTGACATGGAAAAAAGTGTGTTGGTAGATTTGACCCTTTGCATTGGCTGCCGTGGCTGCCAGGTCGCCTGTAAGGAATGGAATGAAAGAAAGGCTTCAATAACATCCTTTAAAGGTGATTTCACCAATCCCGTAAAATTAAGTTCTGAATGTTATACTAATATCCGTTTTGTAGAAACAATAAAACAGACCCGGCCGGTCTGGAGCTTTGTTAAAAATCAGTGCCTGCACTGCAAAATCCCGGCATGCGTATCAGCCTGCCCCGTAGGGGCTTTGACCAAGTCGGACCTGGGTCCTGTACTGTATAGTTTTGATAAGTGTATCGGATGTCGATACT
Organism: Desulfobacula sp.; assembly: GCA_018702715.1. Taxonomy (GTDB): domain Bacteria; phylum Desulfobacterota; class Desulfobacteria; order Desulfobacterales; family Desulfobacteraceae; genus Desulfobacula. Next base: position 972 of record JABIYQ010000308.1, read on the forward strand.
GCATGCTTGCATGCCCCTTTGACATACCCAAATATGAATGGGAGTCCACTCAGCCATGGATGCAAAAATGCAGTTTTTGTTCCGAGTTGATTAAAGAAGATATGCTGCCTGTCTGCATTAAAACCTGTCCGACAGGAACCCTTTACTTTGATGATTATGACAAGATTGTTGCCAAGGCAAAAAAAAGAATCAAGGACAATCCCCAAAAATATGTGAATCATATCTATGGTCTGACCGAAGCAGGCGGCACAAACTGGATATATCTGTCAGATGTTTCTTTTAAACAACTTGGATTTAAGGAGAATATTCCAACTATTCCCTTGCCTGATGTGACCTGGCCATTCCTTTCCGCTATCCCCGGTAAAATAACCGGTATAGCAGTATTGCTTTCTGCCATAGCTTATTTCAGAACCCGTGGAATTCGGGAGGAGGACAGCCAATGAGTAAACAAAGGAAACGCATATCAATGATGCCAGGGGGCGGATTGTTGGCCTTTTTGTTCATGCTCGCTCTGGTTATTGCCGGTTTTTATCGTTTTACAAAAGGTTTAGGGGGTGTAAGCAACTTAAATGATGATATCCCATGGGGTTTGTGGATCGGCGTTGATGTCCTGGCTGGAGTTGCCCTGGCATCCGGTGGTTTTACCATTGCAGGTGCGGTTTATATTTTTAACTTAAAAAAATACAAACCCATTACCAGGGCAGCAGTACTCACCGCATTTATTGGTTATATAATGGTCTCTGTCAGCATTTTTTTTGATATTGGTAAACCGCAAACCATATGGCACCCTCTGGTTCTATGGAATAACCAGTCTATTATGTTCGAGGTTGTGTGGTGTGTCGTCATCTACACGGCTGTGCTTGCCCTGGAATTTGCAGGCCCCTTTCTTGAAAAAGTGGGTGCCAGAGGACTGGGCCAAATTATGACAAGCAAAAAGGTATTGATTCCTCTGGCAATTGCAGCCGTAATACTGTCTTTTCTGCATCAGTCATCCATGGGCGCATTGTTTCTTTTTATGTCATCCAAACTGAACCATCTGTGGTGGACCACCATGTTACCCTATAATTTTTTTATCTCTGCCGTTGCAGCAGGTCTTGCAATGGTGAGTTTTGAATATGCGGTTTCATCAGCGGTTTTCCATCATCCATGTGATATGGGTATCCTTCGTGGTCTTGGCAAGGGGACTGCTATCGTCCTGCTTGCTTATTTTATTTTGCGCATTGGAGACTTGATTGTCAAAGATAACCTTGGTCTTATGTTTGCTACCGGTCCTGCTAATATACTTTTTATGATTGAGATGGTTGCCTTAACTTTTTTGCCAATGATTCTGCTATTCAAAAATGCCGATTCTGCAATTCATATTCGCAGCCTGCTCTTTCCTCAGAGTTTAGTCCTCCTGGGTGTGATCATGAACCGGCTCAATATTCTTTTTCTTGCCCAATACCGTCCCGGAGCATCCTACAGCCCATCTTTTATCGAATGGGTTATTACTATAGGGCTTATTGCAACTATTGTTTTTGTGTATCGGTTTAGTGTAATTAAGCTGCCGATCTCTTATCCTGTTAAGATTGAAAACCAGCCATAGAAAAACGTTTAACCGCAACAAGGGTTTTAAGAAATACAATTTGTTAGTTCACCTAAAAATAATATGTAAATTGCAAGTAGGCATTTGGAGCGGTAAAAATTGGGGTTGAAAAGATTGTCGATCATGTAGCAAACTTAATTCTTGGGATCTATAAAAAACAGACCTGAAGGCTGAAAGGATTATTTTATTTACACCCTGAAAATTACGTCGATAGGCTACTCTATTATTTTAACTGTTGCTTTGTTTTGTATTTTTAAATGTGATTCCTGTGTATCGAAACTTTGAAGTTTATTTTTTAATGGTAACTTCTTTTTTTGAAATGAATATAATTGTATTCCTGTTTTTAGGCCTTTGGGCTCGGTACCTTTTTTAAATGCCAAAACAATCCCTTTATCATACCACCCTTCCCCCAAATAGTTTCCATCAGGTGTGACGCTTCCAAAACTGATATCTGTAGGAATTTTAAATTCCTGCATCCCGTAGCGATTCTTTACTGCCTTATGATAGTCCAACCAAATGGGGGTGGCTGCCTTGGCACCGGTTCCTTGCCTCCCCATGGAACTACCGTCATCAAAGCCTACAAAAACACCTGTTAAAAGATAAGGAGTAAACCCCATAAACCAGGCATCTCGCATGTTGTTACTGGTGCCGGTTTTTCCGGCCACGGGATGGTTAAGTGCTTTTGCGCGCCAGCCGGTTCCGCTTTCAACACTTTGTTTCAGCAAATGGGTTATGATATAAGCGTTTTGGGGAGACATGGCCTGTTCAACCCGGGGAGTATTGTGGAATATCAATTTAAAATCCCGGTCATAAACTGACAAAACCAATCTGGGCTCGATTTGGGTACCGCCCCTGGGAAAAGTTGAATAGGCCTGGATTAATTCCAACAGGCTTGTTTCACCAGCCCCCAAGCTTACCGATGGGACATGGGGTAGACCAGATTTTATCCCCATCCGGCGTGCCTGTTGAATAATTTTTGAAATACCAACCTGATGGGCTACTCGGGCAGTCACCACATTTATGGATTGGGTCATGGCAGTTCGTAATAGAGTAAGACCATGGTATTTCCCAGAGAAATTTTTAGGCTGCCATAATTTTTCAGATGCTGGAAGAGGTATGGAAAAAGGTTCATCCATGACCATGGAAGCAGCAGTGTAACCTTGCGTCAAAGCCGTTGCAAAAACTACAGGCTTAAAGAGTGATCCTGATTGGCGCCTGGCCTGAGTGGCGCGATTAAATTGACTGTATTCATAATCGTAGCCCCCAACCAAGGCTTTTACCTCCCCAGTTTGAGGATCAATGGAAAGAAGAGCCCCCTGTATCTTGGGCCGGGGAGCCAATTGAAGCATGAGTCCTGACGGAGATACTTCCAGGATCTTTGTATAAACAACATCTCCGGGCATCAGCAAACCCATAAAACCTGGCTTTGTTTCAGCTTTATCGTTGGAGGGAAGGGGATATGCGGGGTTGCGGCGCCATATGCCGGTAATCTGGTTAATGGTACCATTATATTTACCTACCTTTACCTTGGCTTCTAGTTTATCGCATTCAACGACCAAAGCCTTTACCCATTCATGATTTTGAAAATGTTTAATTGATGATTTTTTTTTAGCCTGGGTTGCAATAAACTGGTCAATTCCTACAGGGTTTACCCGGCTCAACGGGAGGGTGTTCTCCCCGTCCAGAGTTAATTGTTCCAATCCTCCGGAAAGCGCTTTTTGAGCTGCCTTTTGGTAGTCGTTATCAAAAGTTGTATAGATATGGAGGCCGCCTTCATAAAGCGCTTCCAAACCATAATACGGTAAAAAAATACCTCTATCATTCATTTTTTCGCGGCTCAAATTATTCAATAACCAGCGTCGAACTTCGGCCAGATAATACGGTCCCAATTTCCAGGAAGGGTCTTGCATGCGTTGATAATTCAAAGGAGCGACCAACGCCTTTTGGTATTGGGCCACAGTGATAAAATTTTCAGCCAACATACGATCCAGTACGTAGTGTTGCCGTATTTTAGCTTTATTTGGTGCAAGGTAGGGATTTAATTGGGAGGGTGCCTTAGGCAGCCCGGCTAATAATGCTGCTTCTGCTAATGAAAGAAAATGGGCATGCTTATTAAAATATGTTCGGGCCGCTACTTCTACACCATAAGCTCCGGCACCAAAATAAATTTCATTGAGATAGATGGTTAAAATCTGTTCTTTGGTAAGGTATTTTTCCAGATGATAAGCCAAAACCGCCTCTTTAAATTTTCGCTTATAATTTTTATTATTTGTGAGCAA
>JABIYQ010000283.1 GCA_018702715.1 Desulfobacula sp.
AAAGGATACCCCATGATCGTATCTTTTATTCCCATACTCGCAGTGGATGTTATAGGATCTGTGGCCATGGTTGTCATTGCATTGCTGTCCCTTTATAAAGCCAGAATACTAAGGGAAATGGATACTGATAATGCTGTCTTTCTTTATCTGTTGTGGATCAGTATGGGATTTACAATTTTTGCCCTGTCAAGGGCGTTCGGACATATTTTAAAACAGTTTTTAATCCTTTCATCTAATCCAGATGCCTGGTATGCCATAAGTTCCTATTCAGGAAGTGTTAATACTGGAACCTTTATGCTGGTGGGCATGATCACCCTTTTTTTTAACCATACCTGGAATATTAATGAAAAAATTTTTTCAAGCAGACAAAAACTTGAAGCGACCCATATCAAGCTCATGGACCTAAATCAGACACTTGAACAAAAAGTCGTTGAGAGGACAGAAAGGCTCACAAGCAGCGAGCATAAGTGCCGCAGGATATTTGAACAATCCCTGGATACCATCATTGTTACGGATAATGAATTCAGGGTAATGGAGATTAATCCGGCCGGGATTATTTTGACAGGATATCCCCGGGACGAAATGATTATTAATAAAATGGATGTGGGTTACTTTTTTTGTGATCCTGCTGAATGGGATAGAATCAAAAATACGATATCTTTAAAAGAGTATATATTCAACGAGGAGGCCGAGTTCTTAAAACCGGACAAGGAGTCTCTACTGGTTCTGATAACTGGTGTTGTTGATTACGGCGCATTTGGATGTGCAAAATCTTACCATTTTATCATAAAGGATGTGAGTGAAAAAAGACAGATGGAACGGCAGATTGCCCAGGCAGATAAACTTGCTGCTTTGGGAGAATTGTCGGCAGGGGTGGCCCATGAAATAAATAATCCTTTAGGCATTATTCTTGGATATACGCAACTTTTGTTAAAAGAGGAACCTGAACATAAAGACGATTTAAAAATAATAGAAAAGCATGTACAAAATTGTAAAACAGTTGTTTCTGATCTTCTTTCCTTTTCACGAAAAGGATCGTCTGAAATGGGTATTGTTGATATTAACAAAGTGGTTGGCGGCGTAATTAATTTTTTATCCAACCATGCTGATTTCAGAAATATTGAAATAACCTTGAATCCATATACTGGGGACAGGCTCAATATCCTTGGCAATGAGCAGGAGCTTGCCCAGGTGATTGTAAACATGCTTATCAATGCCGGCCATGCAGTTGATGGAAAAGGCAAAATTGATATTGCCACCCAAAAAACACAAGAAGACAAAATCCTGATCATGATAAAAGATAATGGAAAAGGGGTTCAAAAAAAGAATGTATCCAAAATTTTTGATCCATTTTTCACCACAAAACCCGTTGGCCAGGGTACTGGGCTTGGTCTTAGCGTAGGATATGGTATTATTAAACGGCATCAGGGAGATATCCATGTAGAAAGCAGTGAAGAAAAAGGCACTGTTTTTACCATAAGCCTTCCTTCTGATGAATCAAACTTAAAAGTGTGAGCAGGGGATATAGATGAAAGCAAACATACTTGCGGTTGATGATGAAAAGGATATGACAAGGCTCTTGCAAAGAACCCTTGAACCTGAAATCAATTGCAGCGTTTCAATGGCATTCTCTGCAAAAATGGCCCTTTCGATCCTAGCGCAGGAACATTTTGATCTGGTTATTTGTGATATCAGGATGCCGGGTATGGACGGATTTGAACTGCTTGGGCATATAAAGACAAATTACCCTGATTTGACGGTGGTCATGCTGACTGCTTTTGGAAATATCGAGTCTGCTGTGAAGGCTATTAAAAAAGGGGCCTATGATTTTATTTCCAAACCTTTTGATCAGGATGAGATAATTTTTAAAATTAAAAATGCCCTTGAGAGAAGCCTTCTGCTAAAAGAAAACAAGCGTCTTTTAAAGGAAAAAGAAACCAGTCCTTCTCAATTGATTGGAAAAAGTAACCCCATGCAAAGGGTGTATGACCAGATCAATCTGGTTGCATCAAGTGATATCACAGTGTTGATAACAGGGGAATCAGGAACGGGAAAAGATCTGACCGCAAGATCCATACATGCCTTGAGCCCGAGAAAAGATAAATCCTTTATTCCGGTCAACTGCCCGACCATACCTGAAAATATCCTGGAAAGTGAATTGTTTGGATATAAAAAAGGGGCTTTTACGAATGCATCCCGGGACAGGGACGGGCTTTTTCAGGAGGCAGACAAGGGAACCATTTTTCTGGACGAAATCGGGGATATAGGAACTTCCATCCAGACAAAATTATTGAGAGTACTCCAGGAAAAAGAAGTGAAACCCCTGGGGGACACAAAAGTTGTAAAAGTGGATGTACGAATTATTGCTTCCACCAACAGGAACCTTAAACAAAAAATAGCCAATCACGAATTCAGGGAAGATTTTTTTTACAGGTTAAATATTCTTCCCATTGAACTACCGCCTTTGAGGGACAGAATTACAGATATCCCGATCCTTGCCGAACACCTTGTTGCAAAACATTGTAAAAAACTTAAAAAAGAACCCAAATCAATCTCCCGGGACGTTATGGATCTTTTGATGAAGCATCCATGGCCGGGAAATGTAAGGGAACTTGAAAATATTCTTGTCCAGGGAATTCTTTATTCAAAAGAAAATATAATCCAATTGTCTGATATACCCTTAAAAGATGTAACTCAAAAAATGAATGGTTTTACTCGGATGGACAGCAATGGAGTAGCTGACTTGCCCTATAAGGAAGCAAAAGAAAAAATGCTCCATGAGTTTAATCACGATTATATCGGTGCCAAGCTATCGGTTTGCAACGGCAATATCACCCGGGCAGCCAAACAATGTCATATGGACCGCCAGGCTTTGCAACAGCTAATTAAGCGATTTAATATTGATCCTGATCATTTCAGATAGATGAGAGCTTCATGGCTTTTGCAACATTAGGGTTTGCCATCTAATAACAAACCAGGATTTTAAAAAAGCTTGACAAAAATTAATTTTGCTATATTATATCCAAAGTTGCGCTGATATTAGAGACGCGCATAAGTTTCCTCCTTAAGGTGTATATCCCCAACATTCAAATGCGGTTTGCCCCCAAAGTTAGAAGCTAGTATTTTTTATTATTTATTTAGGAGATTGCCAACATGGCTAACGGTACAGTAAAATGGTTTAACGACTCAAAAGGTTTTGGATTTATCGAACAGGAAGACGGCGGAAAAGATGTCTTTGTTCATCACTCAGGCATTAATACAACAGGTTTCAAATCCCTTAATGAGGGAGACCGTGTTTCATTCGACATCGAAGAAGGACAAAAAGGGCCTTCAGCAGCAAATGTAACCGTGGTTTAGTTAACCGTTTTATTTGCTTGAAAAAAAAGTCATTTCAATGACTTGAAAAAATAAAAGCCTCTGAACAAACCATTGTTCAGAGGCTTTTTTGTTTTTTTTAAAAAAGATCACTTATTGATTTGAATCTTTCTTATATTCCAATCAGTCTAATATCAGCCTTTGGGGATCACAGTCCTCCCGCAGGATTTTCAATTCTATTTTTGTAGGAGGGTCGGCCTGGGTTGCTTTTGAAACATCCATATGAAACTCTGTGTTCTCAAGAATTATTTGAGGTGTACTATTTGGATAAAATTTATCCAGATACATTTTACCTGTGCTTTTTTCAAACCGCATCACGCCAAGATTTGTTACAACGGCAGTAACTCCTCCCGGTGGAAGTCCGGCCTCCTGTCTTTTGTTTTCACCCCCTAGTCGCCCAGGGCTTGTGAGATAATCAAGTTTTTTAACAAACTTTCGTTTTTCATGCTGCATAAAGGCAATACAACGGGGAACAAAACTTGCCACATCACACCCTCCCCCGCTTCCTGAAAAACGAATTTCAGGAGAAAAATAATCCCCAATACAGGTGGTGTTCAAATTTCCATGTATATCGATCTGTGCAGCGCCCAGTATTGCAATGACCTTGTCTCCGGTTATCTTATTCTGCATGGTGGCAAAAGAATCTGTGAGTCTTGAATTTGATGCTGCCCAGTACATGATTCTCGGATCTGCAACGGCAAAGGGCAGTTCTTCCAAAAGGGAATCTATGGCTCCTGTCTCAAAAAAAATCACACTGTCCGGTGCATTAATGTTCTTGGCTGCCATGGCCGCCAGCATTGAAATTCCAGTACCACTGAATACTATATCCCCATTTTTTATTTCCCTTGCCGCCATAATCGTCATGATTTCTTTGGGGGTATAGGGTTGAACTATTTTCATATTAATCCCTTTTCATATTAACTGCGTAACCCGTTCTTGGATCTGCTTTTATCGCATC
>JABIYQ010000294.1 GCA_018702715.1 Desulfobacula sp.
GAAAAAAGTGATGAAAAAATACCCTCACCAGCTTTCAGGTGGTATGCGGCAGCGGGTAATGATTTCCATGGCGCTTTCATGCGAGCCAGACATTCTGATAGCGGATGAACCAACAACAGCACTTGATGTTACAGTTCAGGCCCAGATTCTGGAGTTGATTAAAAATCTTCAAGTAAATTCAGGAATGTCTGTTATTTTAATTACCCACGATTTAGGAGTTATTGCGGAAAATTGTGATGATGTTGTTGTCATGTATGCCGGGCAAATTGCAGAAAAAGCGGAAGTTGGGGCATTGTTTAAACATCCTTGTCATCCCTATACCAAAGGATTGTTAACCTCTATCCCTTCTTTGGCAGTAAAATCAAAAACCATTCTGCCAACAATTAAAGGGCATGTCCCGTCATTATTGGACTTGCCCAGAGCTTGCAGGTTTGCAAGCCGTTGTCCATGGGTTGAAGATATTTGTAGAAAAATCGTCCCTTTGGAGCGAAAAATGGAACGAAATCACACCACAGCCTGCCATTTAGCTGACATTAAAAAAAATTGAAAAAGTCATTTTATTTAAAATAATCCTTGATTTTTTATTTCAAAGTCAATAATACTCAACGAAAGCCCTTTGTAGAAAGGCTTAGCAGTTTCGTTCTAAAGGCAAGACCCATCTGTTAGAGTGGCAAGACCTGAAGTTTGAAACTATTATTATTTATTTTAAGTAAGGAGAAAGTCACAATGGCAAATGGGATTGTAAAATGGTTCAATGATTCAAAAGGGTATGGCTTTATTGAGCAGGAAGACGGACCGGATGTATTTGTTCATCATTCCGGCATCAATGGAGACGGTTTTAAATCACTGAATGAAGGCGACAAGGTCACTTTTGAAGTGGAAGATGGCCAGAAAGGGCCGGCAGCAGTTAACGTAAGTGTTCAATAAGATTTTTAAAGGGTTTTCTAAAGATAGGGTTAGAAAACCCTTTTTTTATGTTCTAAAGCACAAGGCAAACTCAATTCTTTAAAATTTATCCTTGGGAAAAAGCGCGGGATAATTTTATGCATATTCTTTGCATACCCCAGAGCAGAAAATATAAATTTTTTATATGAATAAGGATCGGAAATGAAATTATTTAGACGAAATCACAAAGGATTTTGGTTTAATTTATTTAATTTTCGCCCCTAAGTGGTTATATGGCGATTCTTGAGGTTAATAATCTTAAAAAATATTTTCCTGTTACAGGTGGTGTATTATTAAGAAGGAAAGGTTGGGTCTATGCTCTTGACGGTGTCTCATTTTCTCTGAATAAAGGAGAAACCTTAGGTATCGTCGGCGAATCAGGATGCGGAAAAACAACCTTGGGAAGATGCATCATGGGACTTTATGATCCCATGGAAGGTCAGGTCATCATAAAGAACCAGGTTGTTTCCAGTTTAAATTTTCAGCAGAGAAAAAAACTAACCTTAAATTTGCAAATGATTTTTCAAGACCCATTTGAATCATTGGATCCCAGACAGACTGTCAAAGAAATCCTTGAAGAAAAGTATATTATTCATGGCAAAAACAAAGGGGATTTGGAATCACAGATTAATATGTTGATTAAAAGAGTCGGTCTTTTGCCCGAAGTCCTTTCTAACTTTCCACATGAATTTTCCGGCGGTCAGCGCCAGAGGATTGGTATTGCCAGAGCCATCAGCTTGGAACCGGAAATCATAATTTGTGATGAACCGGTTTCAGCACTGGATGTTTCAGTTCAGTCTAAAATTTTAAATCTTTTACTCAAACTCCAGCAGAAAATGGGTCTGACCTATGTTTTTATCTCCCATGATTTATCTGTTGTAAAACATATCTCGGACAAGATTGCAGTCATGTATCTGGGTAAAATTGTGGAGATGGCAACTGCCGATGGGATTTATCAAAATGGTCTGCATCCATATACTAAGGCGCTTTTATCTTCTATCCCCATACCAGACCCAACATCCTCCCGGCAAAGGATCATTTTAAATGGCGAAGTCCCTTCAGTGGAGCACCCTCCTGTCGGATGCAGGTTCAATACCCGGTGTGAATATGTTCAAGATATCTGCTATAAAAAAGAACCCGGATTGTTTTTAAACGGCCAAGATCCAAGCCATTTGACGGCCTGCCATTTTTTTAATTAATTTTTTTTATTATCAAGAACTTCACGGATCAGGGCTGTCAGGTCTGCTCCTGTTATGGGTTTTTGAACATATTTGCAAATACCCATACCAAGGGCTTTATCTTCTGAAATCGTTTCACTAAATCCTGTACAAAGGATAATAGGCATATTTTTTCGTCTTTTTAAAATTTCTTTGGATAATTTGTCTCCAGCCATGTGCGGCATTGTCATATCGGTTACTATAATATCAAAATAATCAGGTGATTTTATAAAGGCCTTTAATGCTGACTTCCCATCATTAAAAACTTTTGTTTTATACCCCCTTCTTTCCAAAAATATTTGTAATGTTTTAAGAATATCCGGTTCATCATCCACAAGCATGATTTTTTCTGTCCCTGTGAATAAATCTATTTTCTTTTTCATAAAGTCGTCAGGAGAAATAATTTGTTCAATTATGGGCCAGAATACTTGAAACTTGGACCCATGACCGAGCTTGCTAAACACTTTAATAAATCCGTTTTGTTTTTTTACAATTCCATCCACAACAGCCAGACCCAGGCCAGTACCTTTACCGGTTTCCTTTGTGGTAAAATATGGATCAAATATTTTCTCCATATTTTTTTTATCTATGCCATAACCTGTATCAATTACTTCAAGTTTGATGTATTTTCCTGTTAATATATTGAGATTAGGAAGACTATCTTGTTTGGAAATAATCGTCTCATACAATCCCACAGTCAATAATCCGCCTTTCTCACCCATGGACTGATATGCATTTGTGCAAAGATTCATGATCACCTGATGGATTTGGGTTGGATCTGCTATAATCATTGCCTTGGAAAGAATATTTTCCTTGATCAAAATATTTGAAGGGATTGAGGATCGGATTAATTTAAGTGCTTCCTTTAATAAGGCGTAAACAGTCAAAGGACGTTTTTTAAATTCAGACTGGCGGCTGAATGTAAGTATCTGCCTGATCAATGCAGCTGCTCTTTGCCCGCTTTTAACTAGTTGTTCAATATATTCCTTGGCTTTTTCAGGTTTATTAATATGTATTTCGGCCAATTGCGCATATCCAAAAATACCGGATAGGATATTGTTAAAATCATGGGCAATACCTCCAGCAAGAGTGCCGATAGCTTCCATTTTTTGAGCCTGTATCAATTGATTTTCAAGTTTTTTTTGCTCTGTAATATCTAATAGAAAACCTCTAATCTGAGTAAGATTTCCTTTTTTATCAAACACACCCGAAGAATTTTCAATCAGGTGAAGAGGTGTCCCATTAATTTTTTTTAAATTGGGTTCATAACCGGTCACTTGTTTTTCTCTTTTAAGAAGACTTAAAAAATCAAGTCGCTCGTCAGGATTCACAGAAAGTTTGTGGATAGGTGTTTCCAAAGCCTGTTGAGTATTATCAAATCCGAAAATTTTATTATATTCTTTATTGCATGCTACTAGTTTCCCTTCAGGAGTTGAGATATAGGTTCCAGAAAAAATGCCCTCAAAATAGGCGCGGTACTGTCCCTCACTTTTTAATAATTTCTCTTCAGCCTGTTTTTGATCGGTGATGTCAATGGCAATTTGAAGTTTGACCAATCGTCCATCTGTCCATTCGATAGCCCGATCATAGTTTATATACCATCTCTCACTGAAAGAATTTTGTCCCTGCCAGATACAGACACCCGCAGGTTTATTGTTCTCATCAAGTAATTTGTCATTTGTACACTGGGAGCAGGGACTTAAGTTTTCTCTAAAAACCTTCCAGCATTTTTCACCTGTGGCATCTCTTTTGAAAACCTTTTTCATATAGTTATTCATAAAAAGAATTTCATATGTTTCAAGATCAGCTACATAAATGGTCGCATCAAGACTGTTCAATACAGTGAGAAATCTTTTTTGAGATGCCCGCAACGCTTCTTCTGCATTCCTGCGCTCAGATTCAGCATGTCGCAGTCTTTTGATTTCTTGTTCTAATTCTTCATAAGTTGGCTTGTGAGTCATTGAAAGGATCTCCAATTTTTTTCCAGTTCAAGGATTCCCATACTTTTGATGACAAATCAATGCAAAAAATTAATTTTAGATAATTGATTAGCTTCACAGATTTGTTTGCTTGCCTTGCAATGGCATGGATTGTCGTTCAGACAGGAACTGTAGCTGGCCTGATTTATCTTGCACAAAATATAGGGTAATGCTATCCTTTTAAATTTTGAAAAGAATCTTTTGAACAAAAAAATAAGTTTGGAGTAAAAAAATTGATGAAGGATTTAAAAACGCGCTTCATTAGTTGGATTCTTATTTGTTGCGCAATTATTTTTATGGGGTGCAAAGGACCTGAAAAAGGAACAGACTCCTCGTTTTTAATTAAAAGCAAATCAATGAGCATTAATACTTCAGATTTTCTGGAAGAACTTGATCTTAAAAGGGTGGCGTATCCATATGATATTGATGAAAATTCCGTAAGATATAATGAAATGGTGATGGATCTTGTTCAAACGCTTTCTAATGAGATTCTCCTTCTCACCGCTGCTGCCGATAAGGGTGTGACTATAACTAACCAGGAGATCATAGCTGCTGAGGATGAATTCAAAAAAGATTATCGCGAAGGCAGCTTTGAACAGATTTTATTAAAAAATGCAATATCTTATTCATTGTGGAAAAAAAGATTTATGGAAAATATGATCATGGATAAGTTTATTGATCAGGAATTAAAACAAAAGATTGAAATCACGCCACAGGGTATTGTGACATTTTATAAAAAGCATCAGAGTTCCTATAACCAGAAAAATCATGAGTATTCATTTGGTTTAAACCCGATTGATAATGAAAAAAAACTTGTATCCCATCTTCGATTGCAAAAGGCTCAAGATCATTACGATGACTGGATGCAAAAGCTTTTAAAGGAATACCCGGTGCAAATCAACAAGGAAAAATTGAAAACATTTTTAATTGATATTGAAAAGAGCGAGGGAAGTAAACATGAGAAAGAAAATTAATGGGGTTGTTTTTTCTTTAGTTTTAATAGGTTTTGGTTTTTGCGGATCTATATCAGCCGAGGTTATTGACAGGATTGTTGCCATTGTTAATAATGATATTGTCACCTGGGTTCAATTAAGTAAAGAAACCGCGCCATATATTAAAAATATAGAGTCTTCCGGGGGGTATTCCGAGGAAAAGAAAAATGAAGCAGTAAAACAAATCAATAATAAGATACTCATGGCAATGGTTGACAGATCATTAACCCGGCAGGAAGCCCAAAAATATCGCATTATAGTATCTGATACCGAGATCGAAAATGCCCTGGAAAATGTAAAAAAGGAAAAATCATTCAGTCAGGAGGATTTTGAGAATGCTTTAAAAAAAGAGGGACGCACCATCAAAGGATACCGCGAGGATGTCAGAAAACAGATATTACAGTCCAAGTTGATTAACCATGCGGTAAAATCAAAAGTGATTATCACTGAATCAGAAATAAAAAAATATTATGACTCTAATGCAAAAAAATATTCAGGTCAAAAAAAGTACCACTTGAGAAATATCCTTATGGACAATGAGGATGAGCTAAAACAGATTAGAAAGAAACTGGATGCAAAAGAAGATTTTTCAGGTCTTGCCAAAAAATACTCACTCTTGCCTAATGCATCAGAAGGGGGGAATCTGGGAATGTTTGACATCAATAATTTTTCAGAAAATATTAAAGAAATTATATCTGGATTAAATAAAGGAGATTATTCAAACGTCATTTCAACAACCCAGGGGTTTCAAATTTTTTATGTAGAAAATATTGTTCTGGACGGAAACAAAAACTATGGACAAGCCCACGATGAAATTCAAGACATTTTATACAGTGAACAGGTAAAGAAAAAATTTGAAACCTGGCTTGAATCATTAAAGAAAAATGCGCATATAAAGATTATGCTTTAAATTTGCTTTTGCCTTTTACATAAAGGAAGATCATGCACAATGAAAAAATAAAACTTTTGACTACCAGTTTAAAAAGACTGCTGCGACGTGGGGCAACCAAGCAATTAATCAATATCATTAATAAAACCCATATGGCAGATCTTTCCATTGCCTTTGAAGTCCTGACGCCTGACAACAGGAAAAAACTGTTCAGGCTTATGGATGATCCGGAACAAATCGGTGTTCTTTTTTCCATGCTCGATGAGGGCCTTTTTCTGGAGTTTGTAAAAAATGTAGAATTTACTAAGCTTGTGGATATATTCGATCACATGCCCTCGGATGATGCAGCCTCCCTTTTAACCCTCTTGGATGAAGAGCTTTCAGATCAAATACTTTCAAAAATGCAGAAAGAAGAATCTGATAATATTGAACAATTAATGAGCTATGAGGAAGATACTGCCGGAAGCCTCATGGTAACCGATTTTATTGCATTGGAAGAGGATGTGGTCGCAAAACAGGTTATTGAAGCATTACAGAACAAATACCTGGATGTTGAAATGCCCTTTTATATCTATGTTATTGATGAATATGGAAAACTTGTCGGGGTCAGTTCCTTAAGACAGCTTGTGGTTGTTCATCCGGAAAAACCATTAAAGGAATTTATGGCACAGGATCTTGTCACTGTAAAACCCTATACTGACAGGGAAGAAGTGGCAAGGCTGGTGTCAAGATATGATTATTTAGCCATTCCTGTTGTGGATGATGACAACAGGATACTGGGAATTGTAACGGTTGATGATGTTATAGATATCCTCCATGAAGCTGCAACCGAAGATATGCTAAAAATGGCTGGAGTTGGCGAAGAATACATTGAAACCCAGACAGTATTAAGAGGCACCCGGATTCGTCTGCCCTGGTTGTTTGCAAGTTTCTTAGGGGGTGTGGCTGCTTTTTTTATTATAGGTGGATTTGAGGAAGACCTTGCAAAATTTACAACCCTGGCAGCTTTTATTCCTGTTATAATGGGAATGGGGGGAAATATTGGTACCCAGAGTTCTACAATTGTTGTCCGGGGTATTGCCACAGGAAGAATTAATATCCAGGATTTTTCCAAAGTTGTGTTAAAAGAATTGACTGTGGGGATTATTTTGGGTGTCATTTACGGTATTTTTATTGGTGTAATTGCAAAATTTACTTTTGGTGCAGAACCATTTTCTCTGGCATTGTCATTTGCTGTCGGGCTTGCCATCATGACGTCCATGACTATTGCAGCACTTGTGGGTTCCATGGTTCCCCTTATTCTTGAGAAGTTCAATATTGATCCTGCCGTTGCAACAGGACCCTTTGTTACAACTTCCATTGATATTGTGAGTGTGTATTGTTATTTCATGATAGCAACCCAGCTTTTGGACCTTTAGGGCGGTTCTTTCTATGCCGGGATTTGTTACCGATGCCATATTGCTCAGAAAAATTGAATATGGTGACCATGATTTCATAATTAGTTTTCTATCGGAATCCAAAGGGAAAATATCTGTAATTGCCAAAAATGCGAAACAGAGCATTAAGCGGTTTTCCGGGGCTTTGGATCTTTTTTCTGTTAATCATATCCAATGCACATTCCCTAAAAAAAAGAAAGACGGCATGACCATATTGTCCCATGCAGATCTTGAAAATGGATTTGCAAATATTCGGTATGATGTATTTAAAACAGCTTATGCAAGTTATTGGGTAGAAGTGATGCATTTCTGGCTTGAGGAAAACAAACAACAGTCTGCCCTTTATAATCTGCTGTTTTTTTCCCTTGATGCATTAAATAAAGAGAGTTTATCCAGAGAAGTAGTCAGTCTTTTTTTCCAGATCCGGTTTATGAGCCTGTCAGGGTTTTTCCCGAATATTGAAAATTGTGATCAGTGCAAAACTCCTGTTGATCATATAAAACAAAAAAAAGTCTGGTTTGACTTTGCCGAAGGCCGAATTATTTGTAAAGATTGCATTAACAAAAGATCAAAATATGGCCTGATAGTTTCAAAAGGTACCTTAAAGCAGATCCACTGGATAAACACCAGTGATATCAGCAGGGCAGACAGAATAAAATTTTCAAATATTGCTATCAAAGAAGGAGAAATGCTGGTGGAAGCCTTTATTCCCTTTTATATTGGAAGACAGTTTAAAAGCCTTCAATTTCTTGATCGGATAAGATACGAAAAATGAATTTTAAAAAAATACTTGAAAAAAATTATATCCAGACATCTGTTCCCTGCAGAATTGATCTCGGCGGCACCCTGGACATCAGTACATTTTATTTACCCTTACATCATCTGTCGCCGGCAAGCTTTAACATTGCCCTTGATTTAAGGACAAAGGTCAGTCTTTTGCCATGGGAAAAGGGATATATCAAGGTATCTTCCAGAGGTTTTGAAAGTGCTGTTTTTAAGAATGACGCGGCACCGTTTAATCATCCCATGGGGCTGATCTTTGCCATTGCAAAATATTTTGATAGCCATGGTGTTTATATCAAAATTGAATCTTCATCGCCGCCCAGGAGTGCATTGGGAGGGTCTTCTTCTGCAGCAGTGGCATTGATATCAGCATTTTATAAAGCAATTGATAAAAAGGTAAATCCTGAACAGATCGCCTGGCTTGCCCATTATATTGAGTCCAGTGTGGCAGGGGTTCCCTGCGGTATGCAGGATCAGCTTGCAGCAGCTTTTGGCGGAATAAATCAATGGATTTGGAAAATGGGTGACAGACATCCTGAATTTGAACGGGTACCCATTTTTGAAAATGAAGCTGACATTGAGGCCTTTAATTCAAATATTCTTATTGCTTATTGCGGGATTCCCCATGTATCAAAAGATATTAATGAACAATGGGTAAAATCCTTTATCCAAGGAGAAACAAGATCTGTATTTGAAAAAATTGTAAATTTAACAAAAGAATTTTCAAATGCTGTAAAGCACAGAAATTTCAGGCAGGCAGCCAAGCTTATGAATCAGGAGACGAAATTAAGACTTGAAATGACCCCTGATGTGCTTGACAAGGCAGGGAAAAAAATGTTTGAAAAGGCTATAAGTTGTGACTGCGGAGCCAGATTCACGGGTGCGGGTGGTGGCGGTTGTGTTTGGGCAGTCGGAGAAACAATAGATATTGAAAAATTAAAATTATTCTGGCATGAAATACTTGGATCTGTTGAGACTGCAAAAATTCTTGATACAAGAATTGAAAACAAAGGAATAATAATATTTTAACCATAAATTTTTATTGAAAAAGTGGAGCAAAATGAATTTTCAAGATGTAATTTTAACTTTGAATAATTTCTGGGCTCAAAAAGGTTGTGTCCTTATACAATCCTATGACATGGAAGTGGGTGCCGGAACATTTCATCCGGCTACATTGTTAAAGGCGCTTGGGCCGGAGCCATGGAAAGTGGCATATGTACAACCTTCAAGACGTCCTACAGACGGCCGCTATGGGGAGAACCCGAACCGGCTTCAGCATTATTATCAGTATCAGGTGCTTTTAAAACCGTCTCCCCCGAATGTTCAGCAATTATACCTGGACTCTATGAAAGCTCTGGGTGTGGATCCACTTGAACATGATATCCGTTTTGTTGAAGATGACTGGGAATCTCCAACTCTTGGTGCTTCAGGGCTTGGATGGGAGGTCTGGCTGGATGGCATGGAAGTTACTCAGTTTACCTATTTTCAGGTAACCGGGAGTGTAGAAGTAAAACCCGTGCCCGTAGAGTTGACATATGGCCTGGAAAGGATCTGCATGTACCTTCAGGGTGTGGATAATGTATTTGACCTCAAATGGAACGATGAGGTGTCTTACCGGGATGTCTATCACATGCAGGAAGTAGAGCAGTCTACCTATAATTTTGAAATTGCAGATGTTGATATGTTGTTTGACCTGTTTAAAAAATATGAGGCAGAAGCCCATCGTATCATAAAATATGGGCTTGTTATTCCTACCTATGAATATTGTTTGAAATGCTCCCATACCTTTAATCTTTTGGACGCCCGCGGTGCCATCAGCGTGACGGAAAGAACAGGGTATATAAAACGGATCAGGAATATTGCAAGGGCGGCTTCCAAAGCATATATTGAGCAACGAAAAGAAATGGGGCATCCGTTATTGAAACAGGGAGGTGTAAATTAAAATGAGTACACTTTTAATTGAAATTGGTACTGAAGAAATCCCGGCCGGTTATCTTATACCTGCCTTGGATGCCTTTAAAAAAAATATTCTTTTGGCTTTGGACAATTTTAGAATTGATCATGGTAATGCCCGGACATATGGTACACCTCGTCGTCTTGCATTGATGATAGAAGATGTTGCAGACAGGCAGAATGAAAAAACCACCACCCTTTCAGGCCCTCCTGAAAAAGTGGGATTTGATGAAAAAGGGAATCCAACCATTGCTGCAGAAAAATTTGCAGTTAAAGCAGGTATCCCCCTTGATAAAATCACAGTTCAAGAGACAAAAAAGGGTCGTTATCTAACAGCGATTGTCGACGAAAAATGTCAGTCTTGTGTCTCCATTCTTGAAAGTATTCTGGAAAAACAGATTTTATCCATTCCTTTTCCAAAAAGCATGAGATGGGGAGATCTGTCAATTAGTTTTGCCAGACCCATTATTTCATTAGTTGGACTTTTGGGAGAGGAAAAGCTTGATTTTAAAATAGGCAATATTAAATCGGTTTCTTATGTTTTTGGGCATCCTTTTATGCATCCGGGCAAATATAATGTTAAATCGGCTGATGTCTATATTCATGTTCTTGAAGCGGCCGGTATTATCCCGGACATTAAAAAAAGAAAGGCTGTTCTGAAAAAAGCCATTGAAGCCTGTGCAAAAGAACATGATGCCCTGATTCTTGAAGATGATGAACTGGTAAATCTTGTGACAAATCTTGTGGAATTTCCATTTCCTGTTTTGGGCACCTTTGATGATGAATTTCTTGAGGTGCCGGATGAAGTTTTAATCACTGCCATGAGAGAACATCAAAAATATTTTGCCCTGGTAGATGAAAGCAACAATTTAAAACCTTTATTCATAGCTGTTAACAATACAAATCCAAAAGATATGCAGCTTGTGGCCAGAGGACATGAAAAAGTTTTACGCGCAAGACTTTCCGATGCAAAATTCTTCTATGAAGTGGATTGTAAATCTTCCCTGGATGAATTTACCGATAAGCTAAAAAATGTAACTTTCCAGGAAAAACTGGGCTCTGTCTATGATAAAACGATAAGAACCAAAGAATTTGTTGAATATCTTGCTAAAAAATCATCCTATGACAATAAAGGAATCTTGACACAGGATGTTGCAAGGGCAGCACAAATCTGCAAGGCAGACCTTGTCAGTCAGGTGGTAATTGAATTTACAAAACTTCAGGGCATTATCGGCAGGGTATATGCACAAAAAACTTCTGAAAAAGAAGCAGTAGCCCTCGCAATTGAGCAGCATTACAGGCCTGTTTATTCCGGTGGCCAATTGCCAGATAATCCCACTTCCTGTCTTTTGGCAATTGCAGACAAGCTGGATACCATTTGCGGCTGTTTTTCAGTTGATCTGATCCCGACAGGCGGGGCAGACCCCTATGCGCTTCGACGACAGGGGATCGGTATTATTCAGATTATGCTCCAGGAAAATATGAAAGTTTCTTTAACCGACATGATTGAGAAAGGACTTGAGGCCTATATTGACGAGGAAGCTGACAGACAAAAAACAGCTATAAAAATAAAGGTGTTTTTTAAAAACAGAATGGTCAATATTCTCACGGACAGAGGATTTTCAAAAGAAGCGGTTAATTCAGCGCTCTGGGCATCCTTTGATAACGTTCCTGATGTTGTTTTAAGAGTTAAAGCTCTGGATTCTTTAAGAAAAGAAGCAGATTTTGAACCGCTTTCCATTACCTTTAAACGCCTTGAGAATATTCTTAAAAAAGCAGAGGATTTAAAAGGGGTGGCCGTGGATGAAATTCTTTTTAAAGATCAGTCTGAAAAAGAATTGTTCAGTGCTGCAAAAGGCGTGAGTCTCTTAGTTGATGATTTGATTAAAAAAGGTGATTATGATACTGCACTCTTGCATATTGCTGGATTAAGGCCAATAGTTGACACTTTTTTTGTTGATGTAATGGTCATGTCTGAAGATACAAAATTAAGACAGAACAGGATAGCTTTGTTATCTTTTGTTTCTGCATTGTTTAAAAATATTGCAGATTTTTCTATGATTTAAAATTATAAGGACCACAAATGAAATAAACTTTGTGGTCCTAAAGGTTAGGAGAAAAAATTATGGCAGGATATGATCCTGAAATGGATAAAAAAATAAAAGAATGGAAAAATGAGGAGACAGGACTTCTTATTTCAATCCATCAGTATGGAGAAGGTGAGCCAAAAGTCCAAATGGGTCCCCGGATTCTGAAAAAAAAAGATGGATCTGACAGGGCACCTTCAAAAGCAGGCAGGCTTTCCATTGAAGACATTATGTGGCTATATGATATTATTGATGAGGTAAAGGATGACTTATCCGACATGGTCGGACCTGGATAATGAATCCATAGTACCTCCCCATGGCGCACGCAAAGGCAGTGAGTTAGGATCTGTGGCAGTAATGGTCAGTTGCGAACCTGATCTTAAACTCATCAAATCAAAGATTACAAATCCAGGGATTTCTCCTTTTTTTACAAGCAGTCTTATGACCATACAAGGATCCAGTAAGGGCGCTTGTATTGCCGGACCCTTTATTGGTGCTCCCTATGCGACTATGCTTTTGGAGTCATTGATTGCAAAAGGGGCAGATAAAATCATTTTTCTTGGATGGTGCGGGTCTGTTACAGATAAATTAAACATAGGCGATATCATTCTTCCCTATAAATCCATCATAGATGAAGGGACCTCTGCAAATTACAAAATTTTGGATAAAAAAACTCCTGTTTCTAAACCTGATTTGGAATTAATGGATAAATTATCAAGTCACTTAAGGTCTAACAAAAATGATTTTAAAAAAGCGACCATCTGGACCACGGATGCCATTTACCGGGAGACAAAAAAAAAGGTTGCTTATTATAAAGAACTTGGCGCTCATGCAGTTGAAATGGAATGTTCAGCTCTTTTTTCTGTTGCCCAATATCGAAAGGTAAGTATTGCAGGAGTTCTTGTAGTGTCTGACAGTGTGGCATCAAAAGATTGGGATCCCGGATTCAGGAATAAAAGATTTAAACAGGCAAGGAAGACTGCATGCGATTGTGTCATGACCTTTGCCCAAAAATTGTGTGAACCAAAAATTGTGTAAAAATGAATGATGAGATAAAAAAAGAAGCAATACGTCTTCAAAAGGAATTGACAGAGCACAGCTTTCAATATCATGTCTTAGATGACCCTGTGATTTCAGACATTGAATATGATGAAATGCTAAAAAGGCTTATTGAAATTGAAGAGAATTTTCCCGAATTTTCCTTTCCTGATTCGCCTACAAAAAGAGTGGGTGCCCCTCCTTTAAATATCTTTAAACAAGCCAACCATTCAATTCCCATGTTAAGCCTTGATAATGCTTTTAACAATGGGGATGTGCTGGATTTTAATAAAAGGATTGTTAAAAATCTAAACAGGGAAGATATTTTATATACAATTGAACCAAAACTGGACGGCGTGGCAGTAGAATTAAAGTATGAAGACGGAATACTTGTGGAGGCCATAACCAGGGGAGATGGGGTCACAGGTGAAGTGGTTACCCAGAATGTCAGAACCATCAGATCTGTTCCGCTAAAACTGCATGGGGATAGACTTAAAATGCCCTCTATACTTGAGGTCAGAGGCGAAGTTATTATCCGGCGACGGGAGTTTGACCAATTGAACAAAAACCGTCTTGAACAAAGTGAAAACGTTTTTGCAAACCCTAGAAATGCAGCTGCAGGATCATTACGGCAATTGGATTCGAAAATTACAGCTGCGCGACCCCTTGATATATTTGTTTATGGGACAGGTTTTGTAGAAGGAATTTTTTTTCATAGCCAGACACAAATTCTTTCTGCTTTAAAAGCGTTTGGCTTTCCTGTTAATCCCCACATAAAGACGGGTGTCTCAATAGATAGTGTTTTAAAATTTTATAAAGACCTTGAGGCCTTGAGAGATAATCTTGCCTACGAAATTGACGGCATGGTTATCAAGGTGGATGATATTTCTTTTCAGCGTCAATTGGGTGAAAAAATAAAAAGCCCGCGATGGGCGATTGCCTATAAATTTGCTGCCATGCAGAAAACCACCACAATAAAGGACATTATTGTCCAGGTAGGCAGAACTGGCACCCTTACCCCTGTTGCCATCCTGGAATCAGTAAATATCGGTGGTGCAATGGTTTCAAGAGCAACCTTGCACAATGAAGATGAAATCAAAAGAAAAGATATCCGCATTGGTGATACAGCTCTTGTGATGAGGGCAGGGGATGTCATACCCAAAGTGGTGAAAATTATTGCCTCCAAAAGAAAGGGAGATGAAATTGCTTTTCAAATGCCGGGTCATTGTCCCGTATGTCATAGTAAAATAGAAAAAATC
>JABIYQ010000095.1 GCA_018702715.1 Desulfobacula sp.
ATAGGTAACCAGCCATTCCAGTGAATCTTTCTGAAGGTGCATGACAAAATCTCCATGCTTAACCCCCAGCTCCTTTGCCAAAAAATTCGCTGTTCGATTTATCTCGTCATTAAATTCCTGCCAGGTATAGGATCTTCTTCCTCCCATTGCCGGGGTTCGTTCGATCAGGCAAACCTTGTCAGGAATGTGGCGAGCATGAATTGAAGCATAACCTGAATAATTCAAAGAGGCCCTCCTTTGTTTTTAATTAATTATATTTAAAAAAATTTCTCCTTTTATTGGGGGTCAGGCTTTCCTTATTGTGGTTATTTGGCAAATAACCACAATAAGGAAAGCCTGACCCCGTTTTTATTTTTATTACTTCATAACCTTAGAAATTGACTTTATCAAGTCCTTTCAACCCCAGGATCTGTCTTGCTTCATCTGAAGTTGCAGGCACAAGGCTCATTTCCTTTGCAATCCTTTTGACCATATGGACCTGATCAGCACTTGCTTTTGCCATAATGCCTTTACCGGCATAAATTGAATCTTCAAGTCCAATTCTTACATTTTGCGCACCCATTGCCATGGCCGTTGTGGTGATCGGAATCTGAAATCTTCCGCCGGCTGCGACAGACCATGTGAAGTTTTCTTCTCCAAGAACTTCTTTTGCCTCATCAAAAATAAGAACCAGATGCTTGACTGAAGGTGTCATCCATCCCACCATGGGACCAAACACAAACTGAAGATGAACCGGTGCTTTTAAAAGATTCTCTTCCAGCAGCCACTTAACATAGGAAATATGGCCCAGTTCATAAATTTCAAGTTCAGGTTTGGTATCAATTTCAAGAAATGTTTTTCCATAGATCATATCATCATTAAAGGTTGGCCTGAAGGTTACATTCTTGCACAATTCAAGATACTCTTTTTCCCATCCATGCTTGAATTCTTTAAACCGTCCTGCAATCTGAAAAATACCAAAATTAAAAGGCGCCGGATCAAAGGAACACATTTCCGGTTCCAATTGTTTTATGGGGATCAGCTTCTCTTCAGTGGTCTGATTCATACCGCCGCCCGTGGTGGGAAGCAGTATCATATTACACCTTGCCTTAATTTTTGAGCATACTTCCATGAAAAGATCAGGATCTGAAACAGGACAGCCATTTTCGGGATTTCTTACATGGATATGGGCAATTGCAGCTCCGGCCTCATGTGCCTTTACCGCATCCTCCACAATCTGGTCAGGAGTTATTGGAAGGTAATCACTCATTGTTGGTATATGAACAGATCCGGTAACAGCTGCTGTGATGATTATTTTGTTATCCATTGTTTAATTCTCCTGTTAAAAAAATTATTACTTCTTACACCCCATACGCCTCATCCAGATCAAGAACAAACATTTTCTTTTCTTTGACATTATCAATCACAAAAGAAGATTTAATGACCTGAATACCTTCTATTTGGGTGAGTTTCAAATTCATAAATTGGCCATAGGCTTTAATATCTTTGGCAATCACCTTTAAGATAAAGTCATTAGCACCGGCAATCTGGTAACATTGAATGACTTCATCCAGCTCTTTAAATTTTTCCTTTATAGCTGCTACAGAAGAAAGGCTGCTCAAGCTTAGGCTGATATTGACCATTGCAATAATTGTAAATCCGATTTTTTCAGGATCTATTACAGCAGTAAAATGAGAAATCACCCCTGCAAGCTCCAGGCGTTTCACTCTCTCAAGTGTTGCAGGGGCAGAAATTCCGACAATCTTGGACAACTTGGAATTTGTTGTTTTTCCATTATCCTGAAGCGTATTTAAAATCTGTTTGTCAATTTTATCCAGAACCATTTATTTTTTCTTCCTGGAAATTTTTATTTTGGGTAAAACCATTACAATAGCAAGTGGTTATATTTTTCTTGGATCAATGGCAACAATTCTTTTAATGTTTCATCAATTTTATCAACCAAATGATCAATCTGGTGTTTCGTCATTACAGTGGACAAAATAAATAAACCCCTTGGGATTGTAAAAATTCCTTTGTTCAGTAAGGACAGGTGCATAAGCGTGTGAAGCTGTTCTTCTGATTTTTGCACCTGTTCAGCCGTTGTTATGGGTTCATTAACAAAATGCAGATTCAGCAAAGATCCTATCTGATTTGACTGGATATTTAATCCATTGGCTTTAAAGCTTTCCAAAAGACCCTTCTGGAAATGATCCCCCAGTTTATTAATATGAGTTACCGCTTTTTCATCATATTTGGACAAGGCTGCATATCCTGCCTGCATAACGGTTTCATATCCGTTAAATGTTCCGGAATGATATAATGGCCGGTCTGTTTTTTCATGGCAAAAAATATTCATAATTTCTTTTTTGCCACCAAAAACACCAATGGGAAGACCACCTCCAACAACCTTTCCAACAGTTGTCAGATCCGGTATCACACCATAGAGTGCCTGGCATCCACCCGTATGCACCCTGTAAGAAAAAATTTCATCAAAAATCAGCAAAACATTATTATCAGATGTCACTTTTCGTACATGCTCAAGATACCCCGGCTTAGGAAGCACAACACCACCAGCACCAAGAAAGGGCTCCATAATGACAGCAGCCAAATGATCTGCATTTTCCTTCACTGTTTTTTCAAGGGCATCAAAATCATTAAAAGGGACTTCCAGCATATCTTGGGTCATACCGGCGGGGATTCCTGCAGTTATGACGTTCTTTTTGGTGGATGCTGCCACACAATCATGCGTACCATGAAACCCGCCTGACATTTTCAGGATCTTGTCTTTATTAGTGAATGCTCTGGCTGTTCTTAAGGCAAATAAAGTGGCTTCTGTTCCTGAATTTACAAACCTTACTCTGTCAAACCCGGGTATTCTTTCGCATAAAAGCTTTGCCAGTTTATACTGCCCGTCTGTAGGAGTGGAGTACTGGGAGCCTTTTGCAATACCTTTTTGAACAGCTTTGACAACATCCGGATCACCATGCCCATGGACAATTGCACCATAGGCATTTGTTACATCAAAAAGTTTATGCCCTTCATGGGTGTAGACAAAGGCACCTTGTCCATAATCAATATGAATGGGGTATGGTTTAAAATAACTTAGGCTTCTGGTTGCACCACCGGGAATATAATTGATCAGTTGTTCATGATGCTTTTTGGAAACTGGAAACTTTTCCATATAGGCATCTGCTATTGTCTTTTCAATTTGTTCTTCTAAAGTCATGGTATCATCCTCGCGTATCTGGGGTCAGGCTTTCCTTATTGTCGTTATTTTTCAAATAACGACAATAAGGAAAGCCTGACCCCTTTTGGGTACTCGAAAGTTGAGTCTCTTAATTACTCTCTTTCATGAACAATTAAAAGTTCGCCGATCTCTTTTTCTACCCTTTCAACAAATTCACCTGATCCGATTCTGGCTTTGAGTTCTTCAAGATCGTCAATATATACCTTATCATAATCCATGTATTCAAGGGTTTCACGAACCGCATGGTACATTATTTTACCTGCAGGGCTCAATTTATCAATACCCCTGATATCAGCAGCCTGGGCTGCGCAAAGCAACTCAAAAGACAAAATGTGATTGGTGTTTTCAACAATCTTTCTGGCTTTTCTGCCTGCAATCAGGCCAAAGCTGACAATATCCTGGAAATCAGCAGTGGATGTGATGGACTGGATGGAGGCAGG
>JABIYQ010000469.1 GCA_018702715.1 Desulfobacula sp.
AACATTTACTATTGCAAATTTAGGGATATTAGAAATAGCTGATAATTTAGAGAAGCTTAAAGTAAAAACATTATTCGGTCCAATGGCAATTTCTAACGCAATGGAGAAATATATAGGCGTTCTAACAATCAACAATGAACTCCATTTTTCAATATGCTTTAATGAAAACATTGTAAATCAAGAATCAATCCTTAAAATTAAAAAATTAATACCACAAATATTTGATGATAGTCCAAGGTAACTTGTCAGATGGTGTCAGATGGGGTCAGATGGGGTCGCAGCAACCCATCGAAATAAAGGCAAATCAACCCTAAAAATACCCTCAAATCAGGGCTATATTGCACTTTTCGGGGCCAAAAAGAGAGATATAGAAAATCAAAGCGAATATTCAACAAAAAAATGAACCGGATAAAACCGGTTATTATTAAAGGTTGATGAGGGCGGTTACGAATTCTTTATTTCATTAAACATACCATTTGATTAATTTGGAGAATAGCATGCATAAGTGTAAAATAGTACTGCTGATCATAGCTGTCGCCGCGGCAGCATTCTTTGGTAAGACGGATAATTCGTTTGCTAAGAAAAAGGATCGGGTCGCGCGTGACTTTCGCCATGCTGATACAGATGGTAATGGCAAACTCAGCCCGACAGAATGGAATCGACGGGGCAATTTTGATAAATTGGATAAAAACGACGATGGTGCTATTTCCCTGAAAGAACTACGGGCAATGTATAAAGGCCATAATGACCGTAACTATACGTGGCCGCCCAAAGATATGGAAAAACGAAAAGTTGAGATAGACAAAAGTGTACAATCCGACCGCGTTAAGAAGGATACTCTTGATAAGGAAACAATATGCGGGATAGCACGCTTAAAGCGATGTGAAATAGAGCATCAGATTAATCGCGGCATGATTGCCACGGGGACCGGTCCGCGTTTCCCGGAAAATATGAATTGTCCCGGAATTGATGATTACTGGGCAATGGATTATTCTTCCAAACGCACCCGGGCAAGCTTTCACGGAGGAGTAGACATACCTGTTCCCTGGGGCACGCCAATGCATGCTGTTGCAGCGGGTTCGGTTATTGCAACCTATCAGTCAGACCAGTCCAAGCGGGGAAACGAAGTCGTTTTGCGTCATAGCCCCGAACAAACCGGTCTGCCGATGTGGACCTACAGCGCCTATGGACATCTTGATGCCTTGCCGGATTTGCAAATCGGCCAGAAAGTGGCTATGGGCGAAATAATTGGACCGACTGGAAATAGCGGCATCAGTGCCATGGGCACAAAAGGTTCTGGCCAGTCTAAAAATAGACGCCCGGCCATCCATTTGGCTATGTTTTACAGCACCATTGCAAAATATTCAGAAAGCAATGCGACAATTGTTCCCAAGAATGGATATTGGCTGGACCCTATGGCCTTTTATCGTCAAAAAGAACCCTTTGATTCAAAATCTGTAAAAGCATTGGCAGAGAGTGAAAAAAGCGTGCTCATTCCTGTCTTGCTTGAGGATGGAACGACCATCCCCCATAACACCAAAATAATCTGGCCATACACCTGTGGGCAAGAGTGAATATGCTAAGCATTTTTTGAAAAGAATCGTGATGAATATTATGATAAACTTCTTTCTGTTTCTCGCGATGATGACTGGACAGGCTGGTGTGAATTTTTCTTAAATGCTGTCAAAAATCAGGCAAATCTAAATCAAGCGAAAGCAACTGAAATATTGAGCTTGTATGAAAACAAGAAAAAACAAATCGTTGATCTGACACGCTCTCAATACGCAATTTATACATTGGATTTTATTTTTTCACGTCCGATATTCAGTTAAAAAGATTTTACAGGTATGGGAGAGGAGATCCCTCCTACAACTTATAAACGAATTCTCAATGTATTGGTTAAGAACGGTCTATTAAAAATTATTCATGAATCAAGCGGTCGAAAACCGGCCATTTATGCATTTTCCGAACTAATAAATATCGCAGAAGGTAAAACGGTGATTTGAGGTCCGTCTATGGACCTTAAAACGGTTTGAGGTCCATAAATTAAAAAATATGACCCGCAAACCAATTTGTCGCTCACCTGAGGACCACAAGATCTCAACAAAAAAACGAACCGGATTTCACCGGTTATTTTTGCGTTATGAGATGTAAGAATCAGAAGGAAGGTTGTTGAAGAATATGGCTAAATTTTCTGAAGGATTGTTAAATGATGAAATAATATGCAGATTCCGGTCCATTCCGTCCACTCAATCCGGGGCATTCCGTCCACTGATTCCGATTGATTCCGTCCACCCATTCCGGAGCATTCCGTCCGGTTTGGTTTAAGTTTAGGAACACCACCCGACGCTGGATAAAATTG
>JABIYQ010000284.1 GCA_018702715.1 Desulfobacula sp.
GCGATCACCCTGTAACGGGTTATGCAAAATTTCTTATGACAAATATCCAGTCTTATGACAACCCTATGGTGATGTTTTCTTCAATGTGGTATAATGCCGCGATAACCTGAAGGTCACACGTAACCTGAAGGTCAGAAGTAAAATTATGTTCAAAAAAAGAACCATAAAAGGAAAGATAACACTAATGTCTGGCATTAAAAATGAATATGGATGGGATAACACCCTTGGGATTTCACTTTACGATAAGATCCGCCAGGATATGAAGAATGCCATGCTTAAAAAGGATACAAAGGTTCGGGACACCATGCGGCTCATAATGGGAGCATTTCCCAGCCTCACAATCCCCATTACCCTTGAGAGCGGTAAAAAAACCACTCGGGTCAAAAAGCCTGCGGAAATAACTGATGATGACCTTATTAACATTATCCGCAAATTTGTTAAATCGGAAAAGACAGTGCTTGAGCTTAAGAAAGAAACCACGTCAGACTATCTGGAGCTTTTGGACCTCTATCTTCCTAGGATGGCTAATTTTGAACAGATCGAGCGATGGATCAAAGACAACATCGATCTCTCCCAGTTCAACAGTCCCATGCAGGCCATGGGAAGCGTTATGAAGCATTTTGGAAAGCTTGCCGATGGCAACCTTGTAAAACAGGTCCTTAAGAAAATGGCGGGTTCCTGATGGTTAAAAATATAGACGGCATTCTCATTATTAACAAAACTTTCCTGTTAAAAAACCATATGGGAAGAATATGCTTAAAATAGGACAATATAATAATCTGGTTGTGGAAAAAAGTGTCGATTTTGGTTTATATTTAGAAACTGAAGAAGAAAGTATTTTACTTCCTCAAAAATACGTTTCAGAAGATATAAATATCGGTGATACACTTAAGGTGTTTGTATATACTGACTCTGAAGATCGACCCGTTGCAACAACTTTAACCCCCTATGGAATTCTTGGAGATTTTGTTTTCCTTGAGGCAAAAGATGTTGCATCATTTGGAACATTTATGGACTGGGGGCTTGAAAAAGACCTGCTGGTACCCAAAAGTGAGCAGCAGGACAGAATGGTTCCAGGCAAAAAATATATCACAAAGATATGTTTTGATGACAAGACCAACAGAGTATTTGGCTCTACAAAAATATCCATGCATTGCGATAAGAATATCAAGGATCTTAAGGTAGGCCAGAAAGTAGATCTTCTTATCCATTCCCTTACAAAAATCGGTATTATGGCCGTAATAAATAACAGACACTTTGGTATGTTATATATAAACGAAACCTATCAGGACCTATCAATAGGAAATACCTGCACTGGTTACATCATGCGGCTTCGTGAAGACAATAAAATTGACCTCACTTTAAAAAAACCGGGCTATGATTCTGTAAAAGAATCCGGAGACACTATCGTAAATATTTTAAAAAAAGCGGGTGGTTTTGTACCATGCCATGATAAAAGCTCTCCAGAAGAGATAAAAAAAATCTTTGCCATGAGTAAAAAAGAATTTAAAAGGGCCATCGGTGGTCTGTTCAAAAAAAGAATCCTGGTATTAAAAAAAGATGGAATTAAGCTTGCCACTGATAAATGGGGGAGTGATAAGTGGACAAAAAAAATTGATGAATGAAAATCAGAGATATAAATACCAAGCTTGTTTACCCTAACGTTGCATAAAAATTTTATAAAAAAGATGAAACAGTCTGAATTATTAAAAAAGTGATTTTTGTTTGAACTTTTTACTGGAAACCTGCTCCTTTAAATTCTCAATTATAAAATTCTTCTTTTCTTCTTGAAAAATTTTTGACCAGTCTTTACAAAATTCTTGTTGAGGTACCGTAGAATAATCGACTATTGATAAGTTTTCTTCAATTGTCGTAATATTTAAGGGTTCATTAAGCTGGAGTTCTTTTTCCTGGGCAGTCATTATTGGAAATCCATAATGAACATTATCATATTTCAATTTTCCCTTGGTTTTTATTCTCTGAAAAACAAAAGCTAAATGATTCACTAGTCTTTGTCTGATAATATTTTGGGAGATTTCGATAATTAAATTTTTTGCACGATAGTTTGCATCTTGAAGTCCATTTTCGATTTCATAGCCAACACTATTTCTTCCACATGCGATAGCTGCTGATGTTGTAGTTCCAATTCCCAAAAAAGGATCAAGAACTAAATCCCCTTTTACAGAATACATATTGATCAACCTGTAAGCCAGCTCAAAGGGAAATGCAGCACTTCTTTTGCGGGCATCTTTGTCACAAAGAGCTTGCGGGCTTCCTTTTATATCCAACCATATATCTGAAAACCAAAGATTGCGCTCTTCCCAGAACAGAGCACTTGCTCGTCTGTTTTGTTTGTCTGTTTCCTTTTTGAATTCCCTTTTGGGTCCTTTTCTTAAGATCAGGATATATTCATGTTCCAAAGTAACATATGCCCCCGCCGGCAGCATCCCGGAACCCATAAATTTATTAGGGGCATTGGTCTGTTTTCTCCATAAGATGCAGGGAAGAGATGAAAACCCCAATTCCTGTGTATATTTAAGGATTCTTGCATGATTTGTGTATAGAGCAAAATTACCATTAATGGTTCTAGTTGCATCACCAATATTTATGCAGGCAAAACCCCCTGGTTTTAAAACCCTATAGACTTGCTTCCAGGTGGCATCAAGTATTTTATGCATGGATTCATAGGCACCAAATCCATCCCCTTTTTTTAATTTCTTTTTAACTAAAGGGCTTTGAAGTGAAAACATATCATCCCACATCTCAATCATGGGATATGGAGGGGATGTGACCATTAAATCAACACTTTCGTCTAAGAGGTCTTGCATCTGTCTTGAGTCAGCAAATATAGATTTGTGTCGAGTTTTCATATGGTTCCCTTATCTTTTTTTAAGTTTTTAGCATTTTTAAGGATTTAAGTAAATTAGGCTAAACCAAAATTCCCAGCAGACTGCCCATGTTTTTTGAAAATACCAGATCCATATCTTGTTTGGAATATCCGGCTTTTTTAAACATCAAATTTTGTAAATCCATCTCAGGCAAATGAGTAAACCAGGGCCAGTCAGTTCCAAAAATTATATGTTCAGGCCCATGGGATTTTAAAAGATAAATAAAC
>JABIYQ010000334.1 GCA_018702715.1 Desulfobacula sp.
AGCAAGATCTCTTATCTCTTTTGGAATATTGATCTGCTCCTGATATGAATCTTCAATTACCTCCCATTCTATCAGTTTCATAAGCACCTCCTGTTTTTATTTTAAAGGGATCAATGATCACAAGGAAAACCTGCCCCCTCGTTTTTTCAAAGCTCCTTTAACATAGATCGAAGTTGAACCCGCCAGTGGATGGGGCTTATACCGGTTGCCTGCAAAAAGGATGTTTTGTCAAGAACACTGTACATAGGTCTTTTTGCAGGGGTTGGATATTGAAGGGTTCCCACTGGTAAAATGGGGATGGATTGATCAAGAAGACCGATCCCAATTCCTTCTTCCTGGATGGCCATGGCAAAATCATACCAGGAAGCAACCCCGGCATCTGTCCAGTGAAAAGTGCCTTTCAGGTTTTTCTCAAGAGCGATCCAAATAGTCTTTGACAGTCCATTTGCCCAAGTCGGGGTTCCGATCTGCTCATCTATAACATTCAGACTCGGTTTTTCTTTCATGAGTTTGAGCATGGTTTTTACAAAATTATTTCCATGGGATGAGTAAAGCCAGGCAGTTCTAATGATCAATGCTTTATCGCCCAAAATTTTGCAGACTGCCTGTTCCCCTTTCAGTTTTGATTTGCCATACACTGATTCTGGGTCTGGAGTATCATCGGGTTGATATGGTTTGAAGTTCTGGCCATTAAAAACAAAATCAGTGGAGATATGAACCATGGAAATTGTATTTTCCTTGCAAAGCTCTGATATTTCAAGAACAGCCAGATGATTTATCCTGTAAGCCAACTCCTTTTCCTGCTCTGCCTTGTCTACAGGGGTGTAAGCTGCTGCATTGATAATGTAGTCAGGTTCAGTTGAGTTTATGCACTGGCTGATGCTGTCCGTGCTTCCAAAATCTACTTTTGGATAGTCACAAATAGTCAAGGTGACATTATCCGGTAGGGTGCGTTGCAGCTCCCAACCCAGCTGACCATTTGAACCCAATAAAAGAACCTTCAATCAAACACCTCTGCATTTTCCAGGAAAGAACCTTCTTTGTCCTTTTGGGACAATATGGGAGATAATCCTGGGATGATGTGCCAGTCAATTGCAATGGAAGGATCATTCCATAAAATGCTCCGCTCATGTTCAGGCGCATAGTAGTCCGTACATTTATATGTAAATTCTGCCTCATCGCTTAACACATAAAAACCATGGGCAAACCCCGGCGGGATCCAGAGCATTTTTTTGTTTTCTGCTGAAAGGATTGCCCCGGCCCATTTTCCAAAAAAGGGGGAAGACTTTCTGATGTCAACGGCTACGTCAAATACTTCTCCGAAAATCACCCGGACCAGCTTACCCTGAGGCTGTTTGATCTGGTAATGAAGCCCTCTTAAAATGCCCTGAGTGGATTTGCTGTGATTGTCCTGAACAAAGGTAAACCTGGCAGCACTTGTTTTACTTGTGACCTTCAGGTTAAACTCGTCATCTCGAAAAGTTTCCATAAAAAAACCCCTGTAGTCTCCAAAGACCTGGGGTTCGATCAAAATAATATCCCGTATATTCAGTTTAGTATATTTCATTTTCTATTCGATTGATTGAGGAGATCTAATAAATATTGGCCATAACCATTTTTTTTCATGGGTTCTGCTAATTTTTCCAATTGCTCTGCAGTTATAAGTCTCATTCTAAAGGCAATTTCTTCAGGACAGGCAATTTTTAACCCCTGACGGTCTTCTACAACTTTAATAAAGGTAGCCGCATCCAGTAGGGATTCATGGGTCCCAGTGTCAAGCCAGGCAGTTCCCCTGCTGAACAGCTCTACATCTAAATTGCCCTGCAACAGATAGGTATTGTTAACCTCTGTTATCTCAAGCTCCCCCCGGGCAGAGGGTTTGATCTTTTTAGCAATCCGGATCACATCATTATCATAAAAATAAAGTCCTGTGGCAGCATAGTTTGATTTTGGGATTACAGGTTTTTCTTCCAGGTTGGTAACATGACCATTTTTATCAAACCCGATAACCCCATATCGCTGGGGATTTTTAACATAATATCCAAATATGGTGGCACCATTTTCCTTTTTTGCAATCGCCTGCAGCCTTTCTGATAGCCCTTCACCATAGAAAATATTATCTCCCAGAATTAAAGTAACAGGATGATCTTTTATAAAATCTTCCCCAATAACAAATGCCTGGGCAAGTCCATCAGGAGAAGGCTGAATGGTATATTCCAGGGAAATACCCCATTGTGAGCCATTACCCAGCAAATTCTTGAAACTGTCATGGTCATGTGGCGTTGTGATAATCAATATATGGGTAATG
>JABIYQ010000115.1 GCA_018702715.1 Desulfobacula sp.
CCAAGACCAAAATAGGTCACACCACCGATAATAATGATAAATAAAATAGTCATGATAAAGGAGAGCAGTTTTTGTGCAATAGTTTTTGTTACCGTACGTTCCATACCTTCAAGTCCCATTTTACAGGACTCAAGATGGACAATATAAACCAGCGCTATATAGGAAATAATGGCTGGCAAAAACGCATGTTTGATAACTTCCACATAGGAAATACCCACATATTCCACCATTAAAAATGCTGCCGCACCCATAACAGGCGGTGTTAGTTGACCATTGGTAGACGCGGCAACCTCAACTGCGCCTGCCTTTTCAGCCGAGAATCCGACTTTTTTCATCAAAGGGATGGTAAAGGTTCCCGTGGTAACGACATTGGCAATGGAAGATCCGGATACAAGCCCTGTCATACCCGAAGATACAACAGCAGCCTTGGCAGGCCCGCCTCTCATATGGCCGAGACCTGCAAATGCAGTCCTGATAAAATAATTACCTGCGCCTGCCGATTCCAGTAAAGACCCGAACAGTACAAACATGAATACCATACCTGTTGAAACACCTAAAGCAACCCCATAAACCCCTTCTGTCGTCAACCAGTAGTGAGTCATGCCTTTAACAAGACTTGCACCTTTGTGCGCAATCACTTCAGGCATATAAGGCCCTGCAAAAGTGTAAAGAATAAAGACCGAGGCTACGACCATCAAAGGCGGTCCAAGAGCTCTTCTTGTTGCTTCCAATAATAGGATCAACCCGATCACGGCAACAACAAGGTCAATGGTTAATGGATCACCCGGGCGTTCTGAAAGCCCTGCATAAAAAAGGAATAGATAGGCTGCACAAAATGCCCCGACCAAAGCCAAAAACCAGTCCTGCAATGGGATATAATCTCTTGGTGAAGATTTGAATGTTGGATAAGCAGTATAGGCTAAAAACATGGCAAATGCCAGGTGAATAGCCCTGGCTTCTGAAGAGTTAAATACTAAAATATTAAAAATAAATGGCAAGGGGGATGCATACCATAATTGAAAGAGTGTCCAGATTAACGGGACATAAAATAAAACTTTCTTGGGAATCGTGCCGACGGGGTTTCGTGCTCCCGTATCTGCCTCGGCAATCAACTCTTGGAGTGCATCCTGATCGACGGCAGTACTATTTGCTTCGGTCATTTTGATGATTCCTCCATGGGGAAAAGGGTCATTAAGACAAACAATTATCTAATTCTTATAAAAAACAATAAAAGTGTGCAGCACCCGATTATAATTGTCTTGGCTGCACACTTTTGTATTCAAACCAGGGAAAGTATTATAACAACCCTGCTTCTTTGTAGTATTTTTTTGCACCGTCATGGAGTGGTGCGGAAAGACCATCTTTGATCATCTCTTCTTTTTTCAGATTTGCAAATGCAGGATGGAGTTTTTTGAATTGATCAAAATTTTCAAATACTGCTTTTACCACAGTATAGATAACCTTTTCAGGGGTATTGGTTGAACTGACAAACGTGGCGCCTACTCCAAAAGTAGCCGTATCAGTATCAGTCCCGCGATACATGCCGCCGGGGATGCTTGCCGTTCTGTAATAATCGGCTTCATTAACAAGTTTATCAATGGCAGGACCGGTCACATTTACCATGACAGAATCACAGGAAGTGGTGGCTTCTTTGATAGATCCTGAAGGATGACCAACCGTAAACACGATGGCATCAATTTTATTGTCACAAAGTGCAGATGATTGTTCAGCAGATTTAAGTTCTGAAGCAAGTTTGAAATCACCTTTTGTCCAGCCAAGGGCTTTCATGACTACTTCCATGGTTCCGCGCTGGCCAGAGCCGGGATTCCCGATATTGACCCGTTTGCCTTTCAGATCCATAAAATCTTTAATTCCGGAATCTTTACGAGCCACAACGGTAAAGGGTTCAGGATGAACACTGAAAATAGCTCTCAAATTTTTGTTAGGCCCTTTAGCAGCAAACTTACTGGTTCCATTGTAGGCATGATACTGCCAGTCAGACTGTGCCACACCCATGTCCAGTTCGCCTGCAGCAATTGCATTAAGGTTGTACACAGAACCACCCGTACTCTCTACTGAGCAACGAATATTATGAACCTTTCTATTTTTGTTAACAAGACGAGCAATTGCGCCTCCGGTCGGATAATAAACACCTGTGACACCACCGGTTCCAATTGTAACAAAGGTTTGATCAGCTGCCTGAACAGGAGCTGATCCCATGAAAAGAACAAATCCAAAAAGTGCTGCAATGCATAAAACAAATAATTTCTTCATCTAAACCTCCAATTTAAATAATACATTAATTTTCTTTGCAATAATGCTAAAGAAAAATACTAAATTTAAGAATTTTTATTTGCTGTTACTTCCTCCTTTCTTTTATCTGCAATTATAGTCGGGTTATCACTTTCTTAAACAGAAATCTTTTGCCATCACCCTTTTATATAAAATCTTCAAACTCAGCATTAAACACTGATTTGCTGATACACAACCATTAAAAATCTGTTAATAATTGATGGTTTAAACAATTCTTAAGCTTGAGTCTTTATAGAATCAACCAAGTTACATTAAGAGAAAAGACCATGACAAAATCTGAATATTGCTTCAAGCTTGATCATTTCGTCAACAAGTATTTTACTTTCTTGCTGTCAGAAACATAAATTAGAATCTATCGCTATAATATCAATTTGTAAACTTATTTTTTCAATATAATTCTTGCATCAACAACATCCAGTCCCTGTTCATAAAGAATAACAGGATTAAGATCCATCTCTTCAATTTCCGGATAGGATTCAATCAGATCTGAACACATCAATATCAGCCTTTTTAGTGTTTTTTTATCATACCCTTGATGCCCCCTTACTCCATCTAACAGGATAGAAGAACGGGTATCCTCA
>JABIYQ010000214.1 GCA_018702715.1 Desulfobacula sp.
CAGATACTGCCACGGATTTCATAATAATTTTTCCGTGCACCTCTGTGATAGACTTTTTTAACCACTTTCCAGCTTTCAAGAAACCGTATGTTTGTCGAGATGGATCCCTTGGAAACTTCCAGCCTTTCTGCCATTTCATCTAAGGACATTGGCTCTTTGGAAAACAGCAGCAGGCCTTCCAGTTGGCCGGCAATTCTTGAAAACCCGAATTTTTCCGCTTTTTCTCCAATAGCGTTAATCAAATCGTTCCGGATATCGTCTATGTCTTTTTTCATATCAGTCTCCCCTTACATATAGTTTGTTTAGTATGTACTAAATATTTTATATATACTACATAAACTATAAAGCAAAAGTCAAATATAAACTTGATCTTTGGTGTTTTTTCCCAAATAAACTGAGTTGTTGACGGTGTAGTCAAAATAATTTCAACTCGTCTACCCTTCGATCGGCTTCTTCTTGTTTCTTAATGTATTGTTTCACTGTTTCTTCATCTCGGCCAACAGTTGATGCAAAGTAACCTCTGGCCCAAAAGTTTTGACCCGTAAAGTTGTTCCGCCGGCCTGCATACGTTCTGGCAATATGTATTGCACTTTTCCCTTTAATATAACCGACTACCTGGGATACTGCATATTTCGGTGGAATTGACATCAACAGGTGAACATGGTCTCCCATAAGATGCCCTTCTATTATATTCGATTCTTTTTGCAGTGCCAATTCTCTCAAAACTTCACCCCAATATTGTCTCAGACTGCCGTATATAACCTTCTTCCGATATTTCGGAATCCAAATCAGATGGGACTTGCAATCCCATGTCGTATGGTTTAATTTGTTATAATTGTTCATCGAAAGTCTCCTTTCCTGTGATCTTTGAGCGGTTCACATTTTTGGAGACTTTCTTATATTCCCGGAATTGTCAAACTCTGGGAGTCTCCCCGGCAAAGCCGGGGGCTTACTCAATATAGTTATTTAAAAAAAACGGGTGAACTTATTGTTAATCTTTGATCACAAAAGAAACGGAGGACACTACCATGGATACGATTAAAGAAATGCTAAAGTGCAAATACCCGATAATTCAGGGTGCAATGGGTGTGATCTGTAATCCGGAGTTGGTGGCCGCTGTCTCTGAGGCCGGAGGATTCGGATTGCTGGCAACTGCTTTTTCCCAGGATAGTGAAATAATACAAAAGCAGGTTCGTGAAACAAAGAAACTCACAGACAAACCATTTGGCTTAAACTTGTTTACAATGAATCCTCTGGTTCAAGAGTTCGTGGATATTTTAGCAGATGAAGGGATAGGCATCGTTACCATTTCAGGCGGTTCTCCCAAAAAAATAATTCCATATCTTCACGGTCGTGGGATCAAAGCGATCGTCGTGGTGCCGACTGTGGATCTTGCGCGTAAAGCAGAATCATCCGGGGCTGATGCCGTCATCGCAGAAGGATCTGAGTCCGGCGGCATGCAGGGATATAACGGCGCCTCAACTATGGTCCTGGTTCCCGCAGTAAGCGATGCCGTAAACATTCCAGTTATTGCTGCAGGTGGTATCGGGGACTCGCGAGGATACAGAGCCGCCATGGCTTTAGGTGCACAGGGCGTACAAATCGGTACCCGGTTTATTACGGCAACGGAGTGTATCTCCCATATCAATTACAAGAAATCCATAACCGAAGCAAGAGACACCGGCACAAGGTTTGTGGATACTGGCAGATTCAGGATACGAGCATTGCACACGCCATTGGTTGAAAAAATATTAACCGGCCAGATGGGCACTGATGCACATTTCAATATCCAGGCAGTAGAAAAATCGTGGATTAGAGGGGATGTTGACTCTGGCATTATGCCGGCCGGGGAAGTTTCCGGTTTGATTTCTGATATTGATTCAGCAAAGCAGATTATCGATGAGATGGTCGGTGGTTCATAATTAAACTTGATAGTTTAGAATTAAAACTCAACAATCAACATGCACCTGATTTAACCGATGATGTTCAATTTAAGGTGAATCACATAGATTGCTTTTGTTTATACTATATGTGATCCAGATTATGATATGCATAAAATTAGCATATCGCTTGACACGAACTCAACTGCAAGAGGATAATACTGGCCATGGAAACAGTATGGATAATAGGTGCAGGCCGTTTTGGCAGGCTGGCACCCGGAGTCGGCGGATACCGGCCGGAAGATCTTTACAACTTGTCAGGTAAAATAAACCGGGTAAAAGGCTCACTGTTGATCTGCACAGCCTGTCGATGCCATGGTGTCATCACTGGTGCGATACGTCTATAAAAACAAGGAGTAGCACAGCCTAATATAATAGAAAATTAGATATTTAAAGTTAAAGGTGTTGGAGAAGGTTGAAATGTTGAGGTGGGGCCACCGCGTTGCGATTTAGTTCTATATATATACATCACATTTTTTCAAATTCAGAGGAAATTATTCCCATGGCTTGGAGTGAAATCTGCTCTATCTCAATAAAATTTTAAAATTTTTAGTTTTCACTTGCCCCTGAAGCAGAATTTTAAAACTATATTTGTTTAAATAATTTTGAAGAGGCATAAAGAATTTTCTTTAAATATATTGAAATATATTATAACAAAAGAAGGAAACATTCCGCCAATGGCAGGAAACCGCCTGCTCATAGTGAGCAGAAATTGGCTCACAAACAAGTTTTATTCAGACCCGGGACGGAGAACAGGTTACGCTGGAACAAAAAGATATCGTAGAGGCGTTAAAGGCTCAAAACGATTATTTTTTTTATAAACAGAAAGGAGAATTGTGAAACATGGAAAAATTCATGAGCGTCCAGGTAAAGGAAACTTATATTCGTATGAGCTCCTCTTTTATTGCAAAAATTAAAGGCAAGCTTTTATATGGTGACCAGGTCGCAGTTATAGAAGAAAATGATGCCTGGATAAAAATAAAAGCTTTCAATAGCAACATAACAGGTTGGATGCATTCTTCGGCTTTGACCGTGAAAAAAATCATACTAAAGCCCGGGAAGAAAGATGTTAAGCTTGCTGCAAACAGTGATGAGTATGCTCTTGCAGGCAAAGGCTTTAATAAAGATGTGGAAAAAGAGTATAAGATAAAAAATCCTAATTTAAACTTTGCCTGGGTAGATAAAATGGAATCCTTTAAAGTCTCAAGCCGTCAAATTAAGCAATTTCAAAGAGAAGGCAAGCTTGTTCCACAGGGAGGTGCCTGATGAAGAGCTCTAACAGAAGGGAGTTTTTAAGCCAATCATGCCGGTATGCAGCATTGGGCATAAGTACAATGCCAATTTTAAGCCTGATGCTGACAGGATGCAAGACAATGGATACAATAGGCAGCCTTGCCGAGACGGTTTCTCCTCTGAGTGGCAAG
>JABIYQ010000043.1 GCA_018702715.1 Desulfobacula sp.
AGATATAAATGTCATCTGAAAAACTTGCATATGTGAACTGGCGAGAGATGATCAAGCCGGAGAAGCTTGATGTTACAACAACTTCAACATATGGTAAATTTGTATGTGAACCCCTTGGAAGGGGATTTGGTATCACTATAGGAAACTCTTTGCGCCGTATTATTCTTTCATCTATTTATGGCGCAGCTATTGTATCCGTTAAATTTGATGACGCGCTTCATGAATATAGTGTTATTTCCGATATTAGAGAAGATGTTTCTGAAATTATCTTAAACCTGAAGGAATTGAAACTCAGGGTTGAGGATATTGAAGACAAGGTATTAACATTGAGTGTTAAAGGTGAATGCGAGGTTACCGGTGCAGATGTTATAAGCCCGGATGGCAGGGTTGAAGTTCTTAACCCGGAACAGCATATTGCCACACTTTCTAAAAATGGTATATTAAACATGACCATGGTTGTTAAAACCGGGAAAGGCTACGCCCTTGCTTCTGCTAACAAGGATGATGATTCACCCATCGGAACTATCCCCATTGATAGTGTGTTTTCACCTATTAAACGTGTGAAATATGTTGTAGGTACATCACGAATCGGACATAAAACTGATTATGACAAGCTTACCCTTGAAGTATGGACTGATGGTTCTGTTACCCCGGACAATTCGGTTGCATATGCTGCAAAAATTCTTAAAGAGCAAATGAATCCATTCATCAATTTTGATGAAGATTTGGAACCCGATCATGTTGACTTAAATTCAAATGAAGCGGATAAAGGATTTAATGAGAATATTTACAGATCTGTGGATGAGCTGGAATTATCCGTCAGAAGTTCCAATTGTTTAAAAAACGCCAGGATCCATACGATTTATCAACTGGTTCAAAAAACAGACAGTGAAATGCTCAAAACGAAAAACTTTGGTCGAAAATCCTTAAATGAGATAAAGGAAGTCCTTACTTCCATGGATCTTACACTTGGCATGGATCTTGAGGGTTTTGAACCACCAGAAGACGAGAACAATCAGGAAGGAGAATACGTCCATGAAACATAGAAAAACCGTATTAAAATTGAACAGGACCTCAAGCCATAGAAAGGCTATGTTCAGAAACATGGTAACTTCTCTGTTCAAACACGATAAAATTAAAACGACTGAAGCAAAAGCAAAAGGTTTAAGAAAGATAGCTGATAAAATGGTGACCCTTGCAAAAAGAGGGGATTTGCATGCCAGAAGACAGGCCCTTGCTTTTATTCGGGAGAAAGATGTTGCTCATACATTATTTAATGAAGTATCAGAGAAGTTTAATTCAAGACAAGGTGGTTATACAAGAATTATCAAACTGGGCCCAAGAAAAGGAGATGTTGCTCCAATGGTCCAGATCGAATTGATTTTCGATTGATATCTTAAAATTAAGCAATTATAAAATTATTAAATCCCTGGCAGAAAAAATATGCCAGGGATTTTTGCGTTTATTTTTCAGACTTTAAAACCAGTCAAAAATGGTTTGTAAATGGGTTTTAAACAAGGGTTGTCCACATGGTTTATAATTTCAAAAATGACTATACGGAAGGGGTACATCCCCGTATCCTGGAAACATTAAAAAAGACCAACATGGAGCAGCATGAAGGCTATGGTGAAGACAGGCATTGTAAGGAAGCAATATATTTGCTACGCCAGAAAATTAATAATTTCAATGCAGATATCCATTTTGTTTCAGGGGGCACCCAGACCAATGCCATTGTGATTTCATCGGTTTTAAAACCATATGAATCTGTTATATCAACCACTTCAGGTCATATCAGCACCCATGAAGCCGGTGCGATTGAACATGCCGGTCATAAGATTAATGAGGTTGAAAGTTTAGACGGTAAATTGACCTGCAAAAATATTCAATCTGTGCTTGATGCTCACAGTGATGAGCACATGGTAAAACCAAAACTTGTATATATTTCAAATGCCACCGAAACCGGAACCTTTTATAAAAAAAATGAATTGGAAGCTCTTTCCATATTTTGCAAGTCCAAGGGACTACTTTTGTACCTGGATGGTGCGCGTATAGGTAGTGCATTGTGTTCACAGGACAATGACCTGACATTGGCTCAATTATCTCAATGGGTGGATGTATTTTATATTGGCGGGACTAAAAACGGAGCAATGCTGGGAGAAGCCATCCTTATTATCAATGACAACTTAAAGGAAAACTTCAGGTTTCATTTGAAACAAAAAGGGGCTTTGCTTGCAAAATCAAGAATCTTTGGAATTCAGTTTGTGGAATTGTTTAAGGATGATCTTTTTTTCAGGTTGGCAGAACACGCCAATGCAATGGCCTTGAAATTATCCCGGAGTATTGAAAAAATGGGATATCAATTCATAAGCAAATCAACTACAAATCAGATTTTCCCCATTTTCAAACAAAATCTTATAAACCGCTTGAGCAAAAAATATGGGTTTTACGTGTGGAAAAATGTGGATGATCAACATTCAGCTATAAGGCTTGTCACATCATGGGCCACAAAAGAAGAGGCGATTGACAGGTTTATTACAGACGTGAAAGTTGATTTTTAAAAATTATTTATTTTTTTTTGCCTTATAAAGTCGTCTGTCTGCAGCTTTTAAAAGAATTGCCGACGAATCCATCCCTTTTTCAAATACTGAAGAAAGGCCATGGCTTAATTTAACTTGAAAGCTTGTGTTGTTTGCAGGTATTGGGTTTTTTATAAGTTTTTGCTTCACCCTGCTGATATAAGTTTCTGCTTGATGTAT
This sequence comes from Desulfobacula sp., assembly GCA_018702715.1. Lineage (GTDB taxonomy): Bacteria > Desulfobacterota > Desulfobacteria > Desulfobacterales > Desulfobacteraceae > Desulfobacula. The sequence goes on from JABIYQ010000043.1 coordinate 2,757, forward strand.
ATTTGTGGAAGGCAAAATAACCACAAATTCATCCCCTGCAAATCGAGCCACAATATCAGAATCTCTTTTCAGGCTGTTTAAGCAGTTTGCAGTATGACACAATGCCTTATCTCCATTGTCATGTCCAAAGGTGTCATTGATCGATTTAAAGTCATCCAGGTCCAGGAAAAGAAGGACCAGGTCAATGTGATACCGTTTAGACCGTTGAAATTCTCTTTCAAGAATCCTTTCCATGACCCCTCGGTTTAAAAGCTTGGTCAATGGATCATGGAAGGCAAGAAATTTCAATTGTTCATGTGCCGTAACATTGGAAAGACACAGGGATGCTTTAAGCGCCATTTGTTCTAATAGGGATGTATCAATACCCGGCTCAAACCGGTTGATATTTTTGTCTGCCTGGTTAATACTTCCCACAATAGAACCATCCAGAGTGATTGGCGCAATGGCAATGGAGCCGATTTTATAGTTTCCAGCCTCGGGAATTAGTGCATTGAATTGGTTTATATTTTTATTTGACAGTAGCGGTTTTAATCGGTTATGGGTGATATCTGAAAATTGTTTTTCAGATATAAAGGCTGTTGATGTTTTTAAAAGTTCTGAGTTCTGAATATTATGGAGGTATTCTGTAATATTGCTTTCCTCAATAATAGAGAGCCATGTATATGGAACAAAAAATTTAGAACTGATTTCAAATAATAATTTTTCGATAAAGTCTTGAAAATTTAAAATGCTTAAAATACTAATTTCAATTTCATGAAATTTTTTTGCTATGATTTCATTCTGTTTTAAGCGTTCTAAAATTGATGTCGGAATTGTCATAGTTTTTATCGTGTTTTAAATGGTTAATATTCCTTTTTTTAAGTTGCCGGACAGTGAAAGTCAATATGAATAATTATTTTGAAGAGCGATTATTTATCAGCCATGCTTTTTAGCAACCTTGACTTTGCCATCGAGTTTGAATACAAGTGATTAAAATTAAAGATATTAAAAGGCGCATTCATTATGGAAGTTAAGTCTTATCGATCAGACCCTCTTATTCAATTTGCGGCATTTGTTATTGTTGTTGCGGGATTGAAATCCGCCTCAGTTCTCGTGGTCCCTTTTATATTGGCAGTATTTTTATCCATTATCTGCGTACCGCCTCTGTTCTGGATGCAGAAAAAAGGCATCCCTGGCATACTGGGAATACTTGTACTGATGCTTGGTGTAATTGCCATCCAAATGCTTTTGGTGACCCTTGTCTCCTCATCAATTGCAGATTTTTCAGGAAATATTCCATTTTATCAGGAGCGTTTAAAAATCTTAACATTTGAAACGCTGCAGCTGTTGTCAAACCAGGGTATTGACCTTGAGACAGAAAAGCTGACCGAAGTAGTTAATCCAAGCCGAATTCTTGGACTCGTGGCAAACACTTTGAATGGCCTGGGAAGTGTTTTAACCAATACTTTTTTTGTATTTTTAACCTTTATCTTTATTCTCTCAGAAGCTTCCGGGTTCCCTAATAAATTGAGGGCCATTTTGAATGACAGAAATACAGATCTTGAAAAATATGCTGAAATCACAGCTGGTGTGAATAGGTATCTTGGAATAAAAACTCTTACCAGCCTTGGGACAGGAATTGCGATTTTCATATGGCTTGCAGTTCAGGGAGTAGATTTCCCTGTCATGTGGGGTGTGTTTGCCTTTTTATTAAATTATATCCCCAATATTGGTTCGATCATTGCTGCTGTACCAGCTGTGCTTCTTGCTCTCATCCAGTTAGGGCCTTTGGCAGCAGGTATCGCTGCTATTGGTTTTTTAATTGTAAATATACTTGTGGGAAGTGTGATTGAGCCCAAGGTAATGGGTCAGGGGATTGGGCTTTCCACTTTGGTGGTATTTTTATCACTGGCTTTTTGGGGTTGGGTGTTGGGACCTGTGGGTATGCTGCTCTCTGTTCCCTTAACCATGGGGGTCAAAATCGCTTTAAGCGGTCAAGAATCCACAAGGTGGCTGTCTATTTTTTTAGGTTCAAATAAGGATGCTTTCAGAGTGCTTCAAACAAAAAAGTAATCATTATTGCACTGATCCTGAAATATTAAACAAAAGAACGCCATTGTTGAATTGAGGACCGCCAATTGTGATGCTGCTGTTGTTTTTCAACAGTACTCGGGTTTGAAAAATTGATTGTCTGTTTTTTTGGATATTTATTTGATAGTGGATTCTTTTACCATCCATATATGAAGGTATGACGATAAGAGTCCTTTTCCCGGGCAGAACAACCCGGCCCACCTGGTTAAAACCAAGATTTAACCTTTGATTCTTTAAAAGCCTGTATGAGGTATATTTAAATACTGATTTAAGTTCTGAAATAATTTTATTGAGACTTGGGTCAACATGATTAGGCCCTGTTGATGCCTGGATCACTTTTACATTCGTTAAAACTCGATTTTTTGCAAAAGCAGGTTGGGAAAAAAAACAAAAGCAAGATATTCCTGTAAATAATAAAACAATTTTAAAAAATCTGATCATGACGTCCCTTTTTATATCAGGTTTCAGAAAACCAGATGATGGTATGCTTTTCCTTTTGTGTTTCAATAATCATAACCGAAGCAAAATCTGTGTCAACAGATTTTACAATCGCACTTGGACCTGTCGGGCCAAACAGGGCGCCTTGAAACGGTAGAAGTCCAATCATTACTATTGCAGCAATAGACGCAAGTTTCAAGTAAATATTTTTGCCAAAGGATCCAAAAATATTCCCCAATGATTTTGTCTGCAATTTTTTTATGGTGTATTCTGTTTTTTGTATCAATCCGGCAGAATCAATCTTTAGGACCTGTTTGTCTACATGATCGTTAATCACAGCAGATACGGATCTATATCGTTCAACAAGGTGGCTGCAATTTTGGCAATGAATAAGGTGTTGCGCTAATGCAAAATGCTGATCTTCGGGAAGTTCATTGTCAATAAACCTGCTGATGTCTTCTGAGGTATATTCGGCGCATGTTTTTTTCATATAACTTCCCCTTTTAATCGCTCAATTCCAAAAAATTGATAAGATTTTTTCTTGCAAAATGAAGCCGCGAGCTGACGGTTCCTTTTCTAATATTAAGTGTCTCAGAAATTTCTTCATATGAAAGCCCTTCAAGGACATTCAACACAAAAACCAGCCGTATCTTTTCCGGGAGTTTTTTAATTGCTGTCATTATATTTTTTTCAGACTGCTTTTCTCTGTAAAGCATTTCAGGATTATTGTTTTCTTTAAATAGATTTTTACTGTTTTCTGAGTCTATGGATTTATGATCCCATTTGAATCTTCTTTTCCATTTCCGCTTCCAGTTCAGGCAATGATTTATTGTGATTTTTCTGAGCCAGGTGGCAAGGCTGGATTCCTGCCGGAAAGTCCGGATATTTTTAAATACACTGATAAACACATCCTGCACAATCTCCATGCTGTCCTCCCGATCAAGAGTGATGCCGTAGGCAATTTTTAAGAGCCTGTTCTGATAGGTGTTGACAAGAATGTTGAAAGCCCATTGTTGCCCCTTCTGCAGTCTTTCAACCAGATCCTGTTCATCAATGTTCTCTGTGTTGGCTTCTAATTTGTTCACAATAAATTAAATGTTGCATTTGTGTTTTGTTAATGACGTACCCACAGCTTTTCTTTCTGCCAATAACCGTTTGCTATCAAAAATTTTTCATGTCTACCATTGACCCATTCTCCATGGCGGTTATAGTGACCGGGGTTCCATTTTTTTTCATAAACAGGGTCGATCCATATCCTTTGAACTTCCCAATACCCTCCGTGATTTGGACGACGGTATTTTCTGGGATAATTATTTCTGTGTCTATTTCTGTATCCGCTATCACGGTACTCGTCATGTCTGGAGTATCTTTGGGTGTATTGAGGTCTTGAATCCCTGTTTATTCCGTTGATAATGGCACTGCCTAATATGGCCACACCTGTACCTATCATGAATCCTTCAATGGTGTGCCTTCTTGCAGCGCCGGCAAGGGCTGATGTCGTAGATAAGCATACTGATAGTAAAACCACGATTGTTATTGCGATTATTTTTTTCATTTTTTTATCCTCCATCTTAGTATGTTAAAAAGGGCAATTACAAGTTATTTGCTCTTCTGTTAACCAATGACACCGGAAAAATAAAAATGTTCAAAATTTTAATATTTTTTTTAAAAAATGATCTTAACAACCGGTAATGGGAAAATAATTATCCGCCAATGGATGTCATATGACTGATGGGAATATCTTTGACAGATTTATCAGTTAACCCGTGAAAGGATGGCTTCTTTGTCAGTGCGCTAAGAATAATTTCTTTTAATTCATTATCGGATGCACCATTTCTAAGCGGATTTAAAATATCTTTTTCATAGTTATTGAGCAGGCAGGGGCGTAATGTCCCCCTAGATGTTAGTCTCAACCGGTTGCACTCACTACAGAAATGAGAGCTGATCGGGGTGATAAAGCCGACGATTCCTTTTGCGCCTGCAATTTGAAACTTTTTTGCAGGGCCGTCATTGGCTGTCCTTTTTACCGGTATGAGTTTATCAAATCTTGATTCGATTTTTTCCTTAATTTCCTCGGTTAATACCTGTTGCTGTGATTCAACAGCAGAATCGCCCATGGGCATGTATTCAATGAACCGAATGTGAAACGGATATTTTAATGTAAGAGCGGCAATATCTTCAATCTCATCGTAATTAAGATGTCTTAGGATAACAGCATTGATTTTTACAGGAGATATCCCAAGCTCATGGGCGGCAAAAATAGCGTCCCATACCTGTTGAAACTTATCTCTGCCGGTTATCTGAGCAAATCTTGCAGGATCAAGGGTGTCCAGGCTGAAATTAAGCCGTTTGATACCAAGTGCGATAAGTTTTTTTATTTTTTTTGATGTGAGCAAGGCCCCATTGGTGGTAATGGAAATATCTTTGAGGCTTTCAATGGCGCACAATTTTTCCAGGAATGAAAAGATTCCATTTCTTACAAAGGGTTCACCTCCGGTAATCCTGACTTTTGTAATGCCAAGTTCACAGGCAAGATTTGTTATCCTAAGGATGTCTTCATATTTTGCAATTTTGTCATGCGCCATAACAGAAAAGGGTGAAGATGGAATACAGTATCTACACCTGAAGTTACACCGATCGGTGACGGAGATGCGAAGATAATTAATTGTGCGGTTACCGGCAATCATTTGTTATTTTTCGCTTTCATAGTATGCTATCAATGAATCCACAAGCCCTTGAATGGTATATTCTTTGGCTTCAATGGCAGGTTCTATATCAAGGGATCTTGCCGTGTCTGATGTGATAGGTCCGATACTCGCTGTCACAACATTCTTTAATAATTTTTTTGTGTCTTTTGATTCAAGCATCGACATGAAGTTGGATACAGTGGAAGAGCTGGTAAAGGTGACCGCATCAATCTCATTGCTTTCCAAAAGTGAGATCAATTCTTCTTTGCCTTCAACATCAAGGCGGGTTTCATAGGCTGTAACTTCATCAACCCGTGCCCCCATTTTTGTCAACTCCTCAGGCAGGATGGTTCTGGCCTTCTTCGCCCTTGGAAGCAAGACTTTTTTATCCTTTATCTCAACCATTGAAAACGCATCAATTACACTTTCAGCTCTATAGGTTTGGGGCAGGATATCACTTGTGATACCAAAATCTCTCAGTCGTTCTTTTGTGACAGGGCCGATGCAGGCAAATTTAAGGTGTCCCAATACTCTCACATCCCGGCCCATATCAAACAATGTATCAAAAAAGAATTTAACACCGTTGACGCTGGTAAATACAAGCCAGTCATATTTGCTTATATCCTCAATGGATTTTTTTAAAGAGTCTAAGTCTTGGGGGGGCACAATTCGAATGGAAGGAATTTCAATACAGTGAGCCCCAAGCCTTGCGAGCATGGAAACAAGGTTACTGGCCTGGGCCCGGGCTCTGGTAATCACAATCCGTTTGCCAAACAAGGGCCTTTTATCAAACCATGCCAATTCGTCCCGTAAAGAGACCACATGACCGATGATAATGATGGCCGGTGATGTGAGTTTGGCAAGCTTTACACGCTCAACAATTGTTTCAAGTGTTCCGGTGACCGTCTGCTGTTTAGCTGTGGTACCCCATCGGACCAGGGCAATGGGTGTGTTCGACTCTTTTCCATGCGCAATTAAATTTTTTACAATATTTTTTAGGTTTTTAACGCCCATTAAAAATACAAGGGTAGCATTGGATTTTGCGTAGACATCCCATTGCATGCTGGTGTCTTTTTTTGTGGGGTCTTCATGACCGGTAATAAAGGATACAAATGAGGTATGATCCCTGTGAGTGACTGGAATTCCTGCATAAGCAGGTGCTGCAATGGCAGAGGTGACACCAGGAATGACTTCATAGGGCACCCCGTGGCTTAAGAGCATCTGGGCCTCTTCACCACCCCGGCCGAATACAAAGGGATCCCCGCCTTTCAGTCTGGCCACATCCAGTCCCTCTTTGGCTTTATCCACCAGCAGAAGATTGATTTTGTCCTGGGAAAGGGTATGGTCCCCGCCTTTTTTGCCCACATAAATAATCTGGGCATCGCTTCCGGCATAATCCAGTAAAAAAGGAGAGGCTAGATAATCATAAACCACAACATCTGCTGTCTCTATGCATTCTTTTGCCTTAATGGTTAAAAGGCCTGGATCACCTGGGCCCGCACCAATAAGATATACTATGCCTGTTTTATTCGTCATTTGAATTCAATTGCTCCAATATTTTTTTTCCGCCTTTTTCAAGGATCTGGTTGGCAAGGACCTGACCAGAATGTACCACCTTGTTGATTGGGCAAATAATCTGCTCCTTAATCAACTCTTTACCGTTCACAGAGGCAACAACAGCTGTCAGCAGCACTTCATTTTCTTTAATTTTTCCAAAACAGGCCACAGGAATATGACAGGAGCCTTCTATCTGCTTTAAAAATGCACGTTCGCCTGTCACACAGATCCGTGTGTCATGATGATCCAGCTTTTCCATGATCTTAGCAATATCAAAATCATTTTTTCTTGTCTCAACGCAAAGGGCCCCTTGGCCCACCGCCGGAAGCATGATTGTTTCATCCAGGTATTCTGTTATTTCGCTGGATTGCCCCAGGCGTTTGAGGCCTGCTGCAGCAAGCACAATTGCATCATAGTCACCGGCTTTGAGTTTTTTAATCCGGGTGTCCAGATTACCCCGGATGGATTCAATAATGACATCCGGCCTGATATGCTTGATTTGTGATGCTCGCCTGAGACTAGAAGTGCCTATTATCGCCCCCATTTTATAATCAGCTAACATGCTGTTGTCTTTTGAAATGAGAACATCAAAGGGGTTTTCTCTTTCTGGGAAGGCACCGATGATAAGTCCTTTTGGCAGTTCTCCGGGCATGTCCTTCATGCTGTGGACGGCAATATCAATACCATTATTTAATAGTGCATTCTCGATTTCCTTGACAAACAGCCCTTTTCCTCCCACCATGGCAAGAGGTCGGTCCGTGATCCTGTCTCCGGTAGTTTTTATTATCTTTAATTCAACATTCAGATCAGGGAAAAGACTCTCAATTTCCGATTTGATAAAATTTGCCTGCCACAAGGCAAGCTGGCTTCCTCTCGTACCAATACATATTTTTTTTTTCATGGAATTTTATCCAACCCCGCAGGAAGAACAACTGGAAGACGAACAGCTGCCGCATCCGGATGAAGCAGATGATTTAACCTGGGTTTCATTGCCAGGACCCGATGACTTTGAAATAAACCCGCATGCAGACATCAGCCGTGACAGATCCTGGCTGTCGCAAAATGGACATTCAGGAGTTGAGCTGCCCATAACCAGGGTTTCAAATCTTTTATCACAAGCCTTACACTTATATTCATAGATTGGCATTTAATGACCTCACCGTTGTATTTTAATTTAAACCGTTAATATAAGGATTTAATTGAATAGTTTCAAGTCTGTATTTTTCAAGTTTTTAAAGGGAGTACATATAATTTGAAACAGAGAATAATTATCTTTTCTAAAACAGATACATCAGGATATTTGAATAATTTTTTTTAAAAATTGTCATATAGATTCAATCACACCTGCAGCAATAAGCGGGATCAGAATTTCATGGTGCCCGACAATGCTGAAACCTCTACCTTTTCCAAGAGTAGGGCGGTTTACAACATTGGTCATGGGTCGGTAGTGACGGATGAAATCAAGATTGACCGTTGTGAAATCATCAAGTCTGTGACCCAAATTTCTGACAAGAGAGATGGCCTTTAGAAAGATTTCCGGCATGATGACTGCAGAACCGGCATTGATAAACACCCCTTTTTCTAAATTACTAATATTGGAAGCAAACCATTTAAAATCATAATGGGAGGCCGCACCACATGTGGCTGCATCAAAATCAGGGTGCATGTGAATAATATCTGTGCCAATGGCGACATGAACAGTGACAGGGATATCAAGGGCAGCGCCGGATGCTGTTAAACTTAAATGCTTATAATCAAAGTTTTCTTTAAGGATCATGTTCCCAACAGCCCTTCCCAGTCCAGTGGATTGGGTTTTTGCATTTTTAATGGCCTGGTTGAGAAAAGCCGATGTCTCTTTTGCCATGCCAAAGCTTCCGGTGCCAAGAGAAAGGGCAACATCTTCCGAGGTCCTTCCCATCATGGCTGTTTCAAGGTCATGGATAATGCCGGACCCGTTCATGGCGATTAGGGTAAACACATTTTTTTTCATCAGGTCAATGATAATAGGAGACATCCCTGTTTTTATTACATGCCCGCCCATGGCAAAACATATTTGCTTTTTGTTTTTTGCAGCACGGCTGATTGCTTTTATAACATATCTAAGATCATTGCCTGCCAGAATGGCTGGCAGGGTATCCAGAAAAGTTGAAAAACTTTTGCCTTTTTCCCATGGTACTGAAAAGTCTTTACAATCAACTTTGCTTATTCTCTCTTTGACTGAATAAGTTTTAAGTCTGCTGTAATCAAGGCGTTTAAATGAATCACTCATTGAAAAGAATCCTTTCTGTCAGATCACACAAGATGTGGGCTAACAGGATATGAACTTCCTGTATTCTTGCTGTTGTGTCTGAATCAACACAAAAGGGTATATCGCTTAACGTTTTTAATTTGCCCTTATTTCCGGAAAAACCAATAATGGAAAGCCCTATGTCCTTCGCTTCTTCTACTGCTTTTATAACGTTGGGAGAATTACCCGAAGTTGAGATGCCAAGAGCAATATCTCCTTTTTCCCCCAGAGCCTGAATTTGTTTGAAAAATATATCTTCAAAGGCATAATCATTGCCGATACTGGTGATAATGGATGTGTCAGTGGTCAGTGCGATGGCCGGTAACGGTTTTCTTTCCATCTGGAACCGATTGACAAATTCAGCGGCAATATGCTGGCAGTCTGCCGCACTGCCGCCATTGCCAAATAAAAGAATTTTCCTGCCCTTTTTTAATGATAGAGCCATCAGGGCAGCACATGATTCTATTTTTTCCATATGTTTTGGGAAAAATATTTTTTTTGCAGTGATACTGTCTTCAACCGATTGTTGAATAAGGTTTCTCATAATTTGCTTTCTTTTTCTCAGTTTAATGTTGCTGTTTTAATTCTTTCTGTGGAGAGAGGCAGGTATCATTTATTTTTGTCTGGATGGTTTTTAATCGTTTCTTGAATTTTTTATTGTCAGGTTCGAGGGAAATACTTTTTTTTGCAAGAGTAAGGGCAATGTTCAGGTTTCTTCCCTGAAGTTCAAGGGATTTTGCATATCCAGACAAAGATGCTGCATCTCCGGGATTCAGCTTGATGGCAGTATTAAATTCCAGTCCCGCTTTTTCAGGTCGGTTTTCCTCAAGATAAATTTCGCCTTTCATCCTGAAAGTCAGTCCAGATTTTGGGTTTATCCGGCTTGCCTTTTCAAGGTGCGGTATGGCCTGCTCATGATGCTTTTTTTTAATCAATAGGTGCCCGAGTAAAAGCTCGACTTCAAAAACAGAGAGTTTACTGCCATGGGCTTTTTGTAAATATAGTATGGCCTTGTCTATATCCCCTTCAATTTGATAAAGAAGCCCAATATTGTAAATCACGGTGAGTTCATCAGGGTTTATCTTCATGGCTTTTTCAAATTCAAGTTTTGCCATGTTAAGCTTTCCCATGACACCGAAACACACCCCAAGGCTGTTGATCAGATTAATGTTATCAGGTTCAATTTCAAGCCCTTTTTGATAATCTTCCATCGCCATTTCGAGTTTGTCCAGCTGATAAAGCCTGTCTCCACTGATATTTAGTGTTGTTGCATCAAAAGGGGCCATGCTGTTGGGTCCGAAAAAAGCAGCATGGTCGGCGGCTTTGATGGCGTTGCCAAGGGTTTGGGATTTTGAAAAATCATGAAAAGGGAAGGTTGAAAATCCAATAAGAATATCTGCTTTAAGTCTTTTTGATAATTTGTCTTTTAAAGACACAATAAGTTGAGATGCTTTTTTTTTATTTTTATAACCCCAAAATGCTAAAGCAAAAAAATTTTGACTCAGGTTTTCCCAGATACCCTTTTTATGATCCAGAGATGAGTTAAAGACCTCTTTAAAAGTATCTTCCGATGCTTCCAGGATGCTGTCAGGTGTTAATGAAATTTGAATCACGGCACATAAGAATTTTTTCCCCGGGATTTTTGTTTTTGTGATCCGTCTTTCAAAGGTGAAAAGCTTGTCTGATTTATCCAGAAGGAGATCGCCAAAATAGGTTTTTGGGGGTTTGATCTTGAAATCGTCAGAATCGGTTTTTAGAAAATGAATTTCTTTTGAAGAAAATTTAAAGGTCATTTTTTTATCAGTATTTTGGCTAAAGTTGATGAAATAACTGTCTCCTGGCCGTCTTGAATCGTTCTTGGATCCAGAATATATTTATTATCTTCTATCCTGCCGATAATGGGTGGTGTTGAAAGACGCATGCGCATCTCA
>JABIYQ010000636.1 GCA_018702715.1 Desulfobacula sp.
ATTATTGATAAAAAAAATAGTAGTCTAGTTGATAAAATATTAAAAGAACGCATTAAAATTGAAAAAATGCTTTGTGAATTATTAATCAATTGCCTGGCATTGTCTTTCAGGCAAAAAAAAACCAAAAAATTATCGGCGTTATGTGAAATTCAGGTTTAAAGTTATTTGTGAGTCTGAAATATTCCATGTCAAAAACCGATATATGCTAAGAGATTCACAAACATAATGACCTGGGATCACTTAATTAAGGGCAGTTAAAACAAATGAATCGGCCTGGGTGAGTATAGATATGGCCGACTGTGTCGGCATGCCCTCACCCATGGGTTTTAGCCAATTTTTTAAACATATTGGCAAGGCCGGTGGACAAGGTATAAATGTTTTCTATGGGCAGGTTTTTATCTGCGGTACTGTCAAAAAACAGATTCAGATCTGATTTCAGCCCTTCTTCTGGATGATTGTAGCAAATCAACATGGGCAGCAGCGGCAAAGGATAAATAATCAGGGAGATATCGGCAGCATAATGATTTTGAACGGGCCGGCCGTTAAACAATTCCATGATGTCTTTGAAAAAAAAAGGATTTGTATCAGCCACCTGTTTAAAAGCCCCTATACATTGATGCTCAAAAAACCGGGCCCAGTCTCTGGATGTTTCAAGTTCCCTGAACGGCACCCATGATCCGGTCAAAGATATGCCTTTGCTGCTTAATACATAATTTAAAACAGGTGGGACAATCCATGGATTCACATGAATATCGGTTGAGATTTCACCATTTGCATCTATGCTAAAGTCTTTTCCAAAAATTTTTAAGGTAAGCCTGCCATTTAAAAATTTACCACCTAGTTTTTGAGCCCTGGATTCAAGATCAATCTTTTTTATCCGGTCTTTTAACTGACCCATTACCTTGATATAGTCCTGCTCAAATGTGGATTCATATTCCAATTTTTTCGAACCATATTCTTTAAGAATGTCTTCACCAATAAACGGGCATTCACTTAAAGCGATCCGGCCTTGGAATACAGCCGCTGCAAAAGCTAAACATGTGGGTTTATTGCATTTTCGGCAATTGGTTTTTTCCAAAAGTTTAAAGACATCCATGGTATTTTTCAATTTAGCCATTGAATCAAACTCCTTTATTTTCGTCAGCTTGAATTAATTTTTTTGCCAGCAGTCCGCTGGTCATAGCCAGAGACTCAGGGTCCAGATAATATTCGCCCTGCTTTTGAAATAAGACCTTACAGTCTACAGGAAAATCATCATCTGCATCGTTCACCAGCAACAGCAGTGATAATCGGGGCAGCACTGTAAATGAAACAGATAAATCATAGGCCAATCCCATTTGTTGATCTGCTCCATTTATTTTTCCACATGCTGTTTTAAGATCCGCTAATCGTCCGGAAAAATGATTGATGATCCTCTGGGTGGTATCTGAAGTAAGATAGTTGGTATTGGTGAAATGGGATTCTTTTTTAAAATCCCGAAATGTGCACCAGTCTGCATCAAGATATAATTGATCCGGGCAAAGCAGGATATATTTGGATAAAATGACGCAGCTCACATAGTCTGCCTTTTCATTATTTACATCAAAAATGCCATGGCCGGATACCTGATAGATTTGATTAAAGAATGTAATCTGTGCAATATTATTTTTTACTTGAATCTCCAGCCGATCTTTGATGAATGCCAAATCGACGGCTGCAATTTGCCTGCAATAGTCCTGGTAATGGTCTTCAAATATTTTTGAACGTTCAGCCATATGTAAGCTCCTCTATTTCTTTTGTTCAGGGTTTACCCTGGTGCTGCATTTAATTAACCTTAATTTTAGTATAAATACATCCCCCATTCGGGCGATTTTTTAAAATATTTATAAATAACCCTATGGGACAACTCGATTTCATCTACTTTACTGGGGAGTTGACATCCAAATGGATGTCCCCTATGGTTAAAAAAACTGAATTGAGCAGACAGTCATGACAACACAACATCCAAATATAGGATTTCACAGTTTACGGGTATACTCCATGGGCCGGGGTCCCGCAACCCAGCCTGCAGATAAACTCAAGGCATACATGATGGCGGATTTTGATTTTTCCATGGATATTGAATTTTTATTTCCTTATATCAATGCAGTGGCGAGAAAAGCACAATTGTATAAAAATCCGCCCCATATCCGGTTCAATTTTGATCATACACTGTGTGTGCTTCATCCTGATAAAGGACTTGCCTCCCCCGTTGATGACAGTAAGGATGCAAGGGATTTCATAGTTCGGTTGATGGCATTTTTAAATGACATTTATCATCGAAAAGATCAGATCCCCCCCAGGTATAAATTTTTCAGTCAGACTGCCATCACCCAGATATTAAAACTGCTGCCCCAGACCAATTGTAATGAGTGCGGCTTTGATACCTGCATGGCCTTTGCTGCCATGCTTAGCAGACAGCAGACCATTCCAGGGCGCTGCCCGCATATCAGCCGACCCGTGCAGGAAAAAGCCATTTTCCCGATCCATGATAACGACGGGAAGCTGCTTTCCACCATTTCCCTGGATATCGATAACACAGATAGTGTGTCTGCCTTAAATTCTGCCAATCAATATATTAAAAGCCTGGAAAAAAAGATTCGGCATTTATCTCACATGAAAGAAGGGCTGCGGGATGAAGCCAACAAGCAATTGCCGAACCCATTAAGCCAAAGAGAAATTCAGGTGCTTCAAATGCTTGCCTGCGGTACCACCAATTTGGAAATCGCTCAATCGCTTAATATCAGCCCCCATACTGTAAAAAGCCATATTAACCATATTTTTAATAAGCTCGCGGTGAACACCCGTGCCCAGGCTTCGGTTTGGGCCACTCAGCATCATTTTGTTTAACCTTTGAATGACTTTGTTGATACTATAATATGTGTGACGTAGCTGGGTGTGATATTAATCTTACAGTGAAAAAATTGCTCTACAGTATTTGAGGAAAGGATTGCAGAGATCCCGGAATCTGCTCTAAAAGGAATTAGAAATATAGTCGCTGATGTAATTAATGACATGAAGAATAACAAAGAGAAAAACTTACAAAAACCCATATAAATCAATGAGGGAGAATAAATCATATGAATCAGGTGATTGATCTTTTGAAAAACCATCGGTCAATTCGAAAGTTTAAACCGGAATCAGTCAGCAATGAAAAAGTGCATACAATCATTGAGGCAGCCGGCTGGGCAGCCACATCAAATTTTATTCAGGCCTATACTGTAATCCGTGTGAAAAACAAAGAAACGCGAAAACAGATTGCTGCCCTTGCAGGCCCCCAGCCCTGGGTAGAATTAAGTCCGCTGTTCCTTGTATTCTGTGCTGATTTAAAGAGAGCTCAAACTGCCTGTCATTATGAAAACAAAGAGATGGTACCAGGGTATACCGAGCAATTCATTATCTCCACTGTGGATGTAGCCCTTGCAGCACAAAATGCTATGATCGCTGCGGAATCACTGGGTCTTGGCGGTGTTTATATTGGCGGTATTCGGAATGATCCTGAAACCGTTTGTAAACTTTTGAAAATTCCTGATCATGTTTACCCGGTTTTCGGTATGTGTCTTGGATACCCGGATGAAAACCAGGAACAAAAGCCAAGGCTGCCGGTCCGTATGATCCTTAATAGTGAGTACTACCAGGAGGATAATACAGACCTGGAAAAGTATAATGAAATCTGCAAAGACTATTACCAAACGCGTACCAATTTCTCCAGAGAAGATACATGGACACGCCAGATATCGATCATGATGAGCAATCCTGCACGTCCTCATATGAAAGCATTTTTGAAGAAAAGAGGATTTGAATTTAAATAATAAGGATAGTATTTGTAAAAAAACACAAAACATTAATATAGATAAATAATATTATTTTGGCGGAAACCATGAAAAATAATACTCAGGACAAGAACAGGACTCAGTTAAAAAAAAGGGGAGAGGCAGGAAAAAAATGAAGTATGTAGGAGCCCATGTCAGTATCAGTGGCGGCGTAGAAAATGCCCCTCAAAACGCGGAAAGTTTTAGAGCAAAATCCTTTGCCATGTTCACCAGAAATCAGAGGCAATGGTTATCAAAACCCCTGACTGCCAAAAATATCAAGCAATTCAAGGAGAACTGCCGCAGTAAAGGTTATGATTTTGAGCACATCCTCCCCCATGACAGCTATCTGATTAATCTTGGACACCCGGAAGAAGAGGGCCTCCAAAAATCAAGGACCGCATTCCTTGACGAGATGCAGCGTTGTGAGCAATTGGGCCTTCAATATTTGAACTTCCACCCGGGAAGTCACCTGAATAAAATTGATCCTGACCACTGCCTGGAACGAATCGCCGAATCTATCAACCTGGCCCTGGGCCAGACAAAGGGCATCACTGCGGTCATAGAAAACACGGCTGGTCAGGGAACCAACACTGGGTATCTATTTGAACACCTGGCCCGAATAATTGGAAATGTCCAGAATAAGGCCCGCATAGGGGTCTGCCTGGATACCTGTCATACTTATTCTGCCGGGTATGATATCAAAACTGTCAAGGCTTTTGAGAACACACTCCAAGAGTTTGACAATATTATAGGCCTTAACTACCTGAAAGCCATGCACCTGAACGATTCCAAAAAATCCTTTGGAAGCCGGGTAGATAGACACGAGAGTATTGGAAAAGGTTCCCTGGGGCTTGAGCCTTTCAAATTCATCATGAACGACCGGCGCTTTGACCATATTCCCATGGTTCTTGAAACACCTGATCAATCCATATGGAAAAAGGAGATCAGACTTCTATATAGCCTGATTGATTGAAAACACTAAATAAAATTTACTGATTTTAGGAAGATGCATGGTATACTCTTTTACAATATGAAAATACGATTGTTAAATACGTCTCATCTCATGCTAAAAAGATTGGCAGCTTTGGTCTGGTATATCGGTGTTTTAGTTCTGGCTTTTAAAAGTGGCAGTTTGATGCTTGTAGTCGATAAGGCAGAAACTCATCGACTTTGGATCATCTTAGCCTTCGGAATCGGTATTCTGATCGGTTGGGTTAAAGCAAAATATATGTTTGAAAGACTGTGTCTGAAAAATTTAAAACGAATTTATGCATTAAAAAAACCCAGGATCTGGCAATTTTACCGACCCCGGTTCTTTGTCTTTTTATTCCTTATGGTTTCACTTGGCAAATATCTGCCCGGACTTATTGAAGGAAACAACTTGATGCTCATCCTTTTAGCCATTCTTGAACTCTCCATTGCCGTGGCTCTGTTAATTAGCAGTCATTGTTTCTGGAAAAGGATGATACAGAACAAGGACCTCAAATAATAGCTAACAAATGCACCCAAAAAAGAAGATCCATCGATAAAAGAGAGGAGATATTTTATGAAATTCAAAGGCATCAACCACCTTGCAATGGTGACAGGGGACATGGACGCGACCATCCGTTTCTGGCGCGACCTTATTGGTATGCGGTTAATAAACGGCTTTGGGGAAAATGGATTTCGACATTATTTCTTTGAAATTGATGAGAAAAATACCCTGGCTTTTTTTGAGTGGGACGGGGCTCAGCCTGTGGAACAAAAGCACCATGGGGTGCCGTTTAAAGGACCGATTGTTTTTGATCATATCGCTTTTGGCGTGGATTCAAGCGAAGAAGCATGGCAGATAAAGGATAAACTTGAAGCAGCCGGGTTTGAGTGTTCAGATATGATTGACCATGAGTTCATCCATTCCATTTATTCCTTTGACCCGAATGGCATTCCTATTGAATTCTGCTACGCGGTTGCGGGCCATGATATCCATAAAAATCCTGTTTTACGTGATGATGACCCGCCTCCTGCCGCCAAGGAAGGTTCAGAACCCCAGCCTGGGAAATGGCCCCAGGTCACCCATCCGACACCAAAGGTGGAGAGGTTTATCTCAAGCTGAAGCAGTATAAGCTTACATTTTAATGGAATCGGGAGAATAATAAATGAGAAAATATAACGGTACTCAGCTTTATGGGATTAAAAGACTTGTAACAGACCTTAAAATGGGTACGAACAAAGAACTCTCATCTCTTAGCATAAAGCAGAAACTTGCCATGAAATACGTTTCTAAGGAAAGTAAGCTGACCAAAATTGGGAATAAAATTTACTCTAATACGTTTACGCCGTACTTCCCATCCATTGCCTATGATCGTTTTCTTAAAGGTGCTGTTATTACAACAGCCGGAAAACCATACCCCGTTGTAACAAATTTCGCTGTTACCCCGCAATGTCCGTGCAACTGCTGGCACTGTTCTTTTTCAGACAGATCAAAAAAAGACATTCTCACACTGGATCAAATAAAAAAAGCCATATCAGAAGTCCAGGACTTAGGTGCAAGCGTTATCGGGTTTACCGGAGGTGAACCTCTTTTACGAAACGATCTTGAAGAAATTATTGCATCAGTTGATGAAAGATCCATGCCAATAATGTTTACAACAGGCTACAAACTGACTAAAGATCGTGTGAAACGATTAAAACAAGCAGGGCTGGAAATACCTGTGATCAGCCTGGATCATTACAGTGCCAAAGTTCATGACAAAGGAAGACAGACCAAAGGCATTTATGACTATGCGTTGAATGCAATTAAACTCTTTCAGGATGAAGGGTTTTATGTGGCGGTTTCCTTTGTCCCGGACAAAACACTTGTCAGCAACCGGTCGGAAATTTTTAAAGTTATTGAGTTTTTTAAGGACCTTGGGATCAATGACATGCGACTCACTTCCCCAATCTTAAGCGGAAAGCTCACAACAAAACCTGAAGAGCAACTAACAAAAGAAAATGTAAAAACCATTTTTGAAATTCAGAAACAATGCTCAAAAACAAAAGGATATCCGGGTGTTTTTGCCTATGATTTTTTTGAAAGCGAGCAATATTATGGCTGCGGGGCTGGTTATAATTATATGTTTATTGATTCACAGGGAAATGTTTGTCCTTGTGATTTTACCATGCTTTCCTTTGGAAATATCCATGAACGACCACTCACAAAAATCTGGGAGGAAACAAGCAAAAATTTCTGCAAACCGGGCTGTTCATGCTATGCCAATCTGAGTAATGATTATATTTTTGCTAAGAAATCAGAAGAGTGGCCGCTTAAAAAACAGGCAACCATTGAAATCCTTGCAGAATGTCCTTCCTATGATGAAAATAAATCCCCTGAATTTTATAAGCGCATGGGATGTTCAACAAATAAAGTTCCGTAATGATGAACATGAAATAGTAATATCTGATATACATACTGCTGCCCGGAACCTCGACTTATACAAAAGAATATAGTAAATTCCGGACCATTAGCCATTGATTACTTTTTACGAATACATTAAAAATCAATACTTCAAATATAAAAAAGGGAAGGCCGAATGAGCAGACAACACATTGAAATACAACAATCATTTAATGCGCCAGTTGAAACAATATTCAATATTTTAACGGATCATGAATCCTTTGGAAAAGTGATAGCTACAAAAATCCAACGGGTGGTCGATAGTAAGGAAGAAAATAAGAATGGGGTGGGTTCTGTCAGACGGATCTTCTCTTTTCCTGTCCCTGCTTTTGAAGAAACCGTCATTACATTCAAACCAAATTCCCTGATGGAATATGTGGTCAGTAAGGGCAGCCCTATCAAAAATCATAACGGCCGAATGGAATTCTCAGAAAAGGGAGGGAAAACCAAACTCTGTTATTTTATCGACTTTGATCCAAGACTACCCTTTATACTTCTCGGCACTGTTTTAAAATCAGCTATTGAAAAGCCCATACGTCAAAGCCTGGAAAAACTTTCTAACCACTATGCTTCCTGAAATATACAAAAAATATCTAAACCTAAAATGTTATCTTCCTCCGGTCTGGTATGACATTTATTGCAAGCCTACTATGGTTTTAAAAAATGATCACTTCTAAATATCACTCCACCGTTGTTCTGCCAAAGATCGAAAAACCCTATCCGTCGATCCTGGAGTTTTTAAAAACACGATTTCCAGGTATTGAAACAAAGATCTGGGAAGCCAGGATTAATTCAGGAAAGGTGATAACACAAAAAGGGGAGCCCATTTCCCTTGCCATGGCTTATGAACCCTTGAAAAAACTGCATTATTTCCGGGAGGTGGAAAAAGAATCGATCATTCCTTTTACCGAAAAAATTGTCTTTTGCAATGATGAGCTCTTAGTGGCCTGTAAGCCCCATTTTCTTCCAGTAACCCCAGCAGGACCCTATGTGAACGAATGCCTGCTTCACCGCCTGAAACAAAAAACAGGGAACAAAGAGCTTTCACCCATCAACAGAATCGACCGGGAGACTGCGGGGCTTGTTCTATTCTCAATGAACAAAAAGACCCGGGGGCGCTACCAGGAA
Organism: Desulfobacula sp.; assembly: GCA_018702715.1. Taxonomy (GTDB): domain Bacteria; phylum Desulfobacterota; class Desulfobacteria; order Desulfobacterales; family Desulfobacteraceae; genus Desulfobacula. Next base: position 8,374 of record JABIYQ010000636.1, read on the forward strand.
ATGTTTATGAAAGGGGAAGTGGAAAAAACCTATGATGCAGTTACAAAATATCATTGCAGCCAGAAAAAAAAATCATGGACCATAGAAAACAGGATTGTCAAAGGGGATCCATGGTTCAGGATGAAAACAGCTCCGGGCAGGCCGAATGCCATCACAAAAATTTCTCTTGTAAAGTCAAAGGGAAATAAAGCGCTGTTTCAATTATGCCCTGTAACCGGCAAAAAGCATCAGCTGCGGCTACACCTTAGCGGACTGGGATTTTCCATCCTCAATGACCGGTATTATCCTGAACTTTTGCCAAAGAAAAATAGCGAGTTTAATACCCCGCTTCAGCTTCTTGCCAGAAAAATTCAATTCCGGGATCCAGTGTCAGCTATACTTGCCACCTATGAATCTGAACGGCGATTGTTTTTTGATTAAACCTTTTTTTGTATCTTGTAATTTAGACATTTGGCATCTCTTTTTTATCTATTTTTTATTGACTAACCTAACATTTTTATGGTTTGACAACATAAAAAGACTTTGAATTAACATTAAGGAGAGCGAGCATTATGAAATTTGGGAATATTTTCAGACTAATTTTGATGGGAACCGCAATTTTTACATTCATGACAAGCTGCGGTATCCAGTCGAAACACCATCGAAGTAGCAGCGTCGTTCAATACCTATATCCCGACAGGCAGGACTATGTCGAAATTCCGGGCATCCCCCGATTAGCACTCCCATTAAGGGTCGGTATCGCATTTGTACCGGAGAATATTGCCAAAAGCCAAGCGCTTACAGAAACTGATAAAATGGATTTGATGAAGGAAGTTAGTCAATATTTTAAAAAATATAATTTCGTAAAGTCAATTGAGCTGATTCCTTCGGCTTATCTTAGAAATGATGGAGGTTTTGCCAATTTAGACCAAATTCGGACAATGTATGGAATTGATGTTATTACACTTCTATCCTATGACCAGACACAATTCACTGATGAAGGGTTGGCCTCGATTACATACTGGACAATCATCGGTGCTTACATAATTCCTGGTGAAAAAAATGATACCCACACCATGGTGGATGCAACTGTTTATGATATTTTAAGTCGAAAAATGCTTTTCAGGGCTCCAGGGACTAGCCACATCAAGAGTAATGCAACACCAGTTAATCTTACAGAAAAACTTAGAAAAGACAGTCTTGAGAGCTTTAAATTGGCCAGTGCTGATCTAACTACAAATCTTGATACCCAACTTCAATTATTTAGGGAAAAAGTCAAGGAGCTACCAGATGATTATCAAATAACTCATCGCCCAGACTATACTGGAAGTGGGAGCCTTGACGGTTCATTTATCTTTGTTTTGGCCCTTTTGGGAGGGTACAGCATTTGGACAAAAAGAAATCGCAAACACAAATGAAGAAATTTCCAATACTAACTTTTTTAATTATTTTTATCTGTATGGTATCTTTTATTTTTCCAAAGATCGCTTCACTGTTGATATTTGACCGCGAGGCAGTCTTAAAAGGTGAAATATGGCGACTATTCTCTTCTCACTGCGTTCATTTGACTATTAACCATCTTGTCTATAATCTTTTTGTATTTATTGTTGCAGGATGGATTGTTGAACGAAAAAGCTATTATATATTGTTTTTTCTATACATTTTAACGGCTTTCGTCATTTGTATGACTTTACTGATATTCAATCCTGGAATGATGTATTATGGCGGACTGTCCGGTATTGCCTGCGGTTTAATTTATTATTGTGCCCTTTTGAAAATGGATGAAGAACACTGGAAACTTATCTGTCGTTTCATAACTATTGGCCTCCCGGTCAAGATAGCTTTCGAAATATATAGCAACGCTTCAGTATTACCATATTGGGGTCATCAGCCTTTTGTTATTATGCCTGTCAGCCATGTTATGGGGGTTGCGACGGCTTTCTTATTTTATCTTGGAGCAAAACAAAAGCCCATCCCAAAAAAGTCTAAATGCCGATCATTTAATTGAATTTAATTGGGTTGATATTCCATATGATGACGGCACTTTTAATGCATTTATGATAGAAACAAAATAGGAGACAGAAAATGGATATAAAATCAGTTTCATGCTTAAGTTTTTCGCCAACAGGAACAACCCGGTCAATTATAGAAAATATTGCACAGGGTATGCGGGCAGAGCAAATTAAGATGATGGATTGTACCAACCGGTCTCAGCGGAAAGGAGATTCTTTTATTTTTAATACTGATATGGTCATTCTTGCTACCCCTGTTTATTATGGCCGTGTTCCAGAAGAGGTGGTCCCTTTTTTGAAAACATTAAATGGTCAAAATACACCTGTGGTACTTGCCGTGGTTTATGGAAACCGGGAATACGAGGATGCGCTCATTGAACTTCATGATATTTCAGTAGCACAAGGATTCATCCCTGTTGCAGGGGGAGCTTTCATTGCTGAACACTCCTATTCTATTGCTTCCCGGCCAATTGCCCATGGCAGACCTGATTTTGATGATATTAAAAAAGCACAGACCTTTGGCTCCAAAATAAAGGAAAAATTTAAAACTCTTGATTCCATAGAGAATATAGGAAAAATTAGTGTTCCTGGAAATATTCCTTATATAGAACCTAAAAACCTGCATATGATCAAACAGGTTCGTAACACATTATCCTTTACGCCTGAGACAGATGCAGACAAGTGTACCCAATGCAACCTGTGTGCAGAGGTGTGCCCCACAAAAGCGATTGATCCGGAAGATGTTTCTAAGATTGACAAATGGCAATGCATGATTTGCTTTGCATGCATTAAAAATTGTCCATCAGAGGCCAAACAAATGACAGATCCACATTTTAACGGGGC
>JABIYQ010000337.1 GCA_018702715.1 Desulfobacula sp.
GACATAAATATTTAAAATCATAAAAGGGAGAAGGTATTGTAAAAGCCCCATGATAACGGCACCTTCATTATACAGCATGGCTAAAGGTTCCTGTATAAAGCCGATTTTCATTAAGACATGGTTTATCAGCCCTGAGTCCCCCAGAATATTAATCCAGCTCAATGTCCGGATAATAAAGCTTATCCAGAAAGGCAGCATCACAATAATCATTAAAAATGGTTTGAATTTAGATTCTGTTTTGTAAAAAAAATAAGCCGGGATATATCCCATTATCAAACATAAAAAAACAGTTTCAAGTGCAACTCTTATGGTTGTCAATAAAATTGAAGGATAAAAAAAATCTGCAAAAAATTTAGCATAATTTCCAAATTGAAAGGCAGGTATGTCTGCACCGCTTGGTGCTCGCAGCCAAAAACTATAAACAATCACAAAACAAACAGGGATCACCAGAAGGAAAAAGACAGCTGCCAAAGAGGGGGATAATAAAATCCAGGGTTTCCAAGATTTATTTTTCATTCAACCATCCTAGTAAGGGTTACACGTTCATTCAATTTTAGCTGTATTCAAAGCTATTTACAGTCAAAGCTATTTAGGAGCAATCTTTGTACCAGTATCTTGAATTATTTTATAACTATATGAAAATAAAAGATATTCATATAAATATAGACTCATATAAAAAAAATTGAATTGCATTTGATTCATTTATAAATCGCTTGTATTCAATCAACTATCTAAAATAATTGAATATATAATACGATTTAAAAATGGATCAAGATTATATTTACTATAACCTCAAGCGAAAGGACTATTCGCATGTTTGATACAAAAATGGATCGATATTACTTTTTTATGATAGCAAGCCCGTGCTTTTTAAATTTTCTAACCACGGACGGCTGACTGATCCCCAAAAACCTGGCTGCCTCCCTGGTGGTAAGGCATTTTATTGCCGCCTGCATCAACACTTCATTTTCAACGGCCCATATTTTATCTGCCAGACTGCCGCCCTCTTTCATTGGCTGCAATTTTATTGGTGAGGGCTTGGTCTTGTTTAATGCTTTTATCAGATAATCATCCAGAGATCTTCTGTCACACATAACAATGGCCTGTTTAATGATATTTATGAGTTCCCTGACATTCCCCGGAAAGTCATAGGCTCGAAGGCTGTCAAAGGCCTTGTAACCGATCCGTGCTCTGCGATTGTAATGTTTGTTATATTTTTTCAGTGTGATCCGAACCAGCTCAAGAATATCCTCTGGCCGATTTCTCAATGGCGGAATCAAAAGTGTAAAGGTATTGAGCCTGTGAAAAAGATCCAGCCTGAACTTTTTATTGAACGTCCGGGTTTCAATATCTCTGTTTGTGGCTGCAATAATCGAGCAGTTTATTTTTTTGGGAATGGTACCGCCGATGGGCATAATTTCATGGTCATCCAGGTATTTCAACAGCTTGGCCTGTACGCCAAGGGACATTTCTGCAATCTCATCAAGGAAAATTGTCCCACCGGATGCCAGTTCAAACAAACCTATCTTTCCTTTTTCACTGGCTCCGGTAAACGCCCCCTTTGTATACCCGAACAATTCCGACTCTAGAAGGGTTTCAGGAAGAGCGGCACAATTGATCTGAATAAATGGTTTCTTACTTCCGCTACTGTGCTTATGAATAAATTTTGCCAGCAGCCCCTTGCCTGTACCTGATTCTCCCTGGATTAAAATATTGGAAGCGTTAATGGCAGATAGTTTTAAGGCCAGCCGAAGTGTCTGCTTCATTGAGTCGCTTTGTGCCACAATATTGTTCTCATTTAATTCAAGCAGGGTTAACTCAGTCAACTTATCTTTAATTTTTTCAGATTCCTGGCGTGCAGAGTCAAGCTCCTTTCTCATACTTTCAATAAGAGAAATATCGCGTTCATTTACAACAACAAAACTAATATTATGGTGCTCATCAAAAACCGGGGTTCCTGTAACCAGCAATGTATATTCTGACCGCGGTGTTATCTGAATTACACTGACCTGACGTTTTGTCTCCAGGACTTCCTGGGTGGCAGACCTGTCAATCTGCTGTTCTTTTACAAGAGTTCTAACATCTTTCCCCAATACCTCCGACGCCTTTACCCCGTTTAAGATTTCAGCTGCCCTGTTAAGTTTTAAAATTGTTCCCTGAGCATCACAGATCATCAAACCATCAGCAGACCTGTTAAAAATAGTATTAAGATATGTCATGGTCATTTGTGATGAATCATCTTTCATGGACAATTCTTCCATCAAAAAGGGTTATATCCACTCGTGTATCCGCGATCCCATCAGGATCAATCTTAAAGATATCCTGATCAAGAACAATCATATCAGCAAACTTGCCCTTTGAAATGGACCCCAGTTGCTCCCCTCTTCCAGAGACAAGAGCCGGTGTTATGGTATAACCCTTAACCGCCTGTTCAACACTCAGTGCCTGTTCCATGTACCAACCCTTTTCCGGGGTTTTATCCATTCTTTTTCTTGTAACGGCAGAATAGATTCCTGCCAGAGGGTTGGGGTCTGCCACAGGGGCATCTGAACTGAGCATCAAGGGGATACCATTCTTTAAGATGGATTTCAGATTATATGCATATTTTCCCCGAAGCCCTGCACAGGAATCGATCATGGAAATATCAAGGCTTAAATTGTTTGGCTGGCAAGAGGCCGCCATATTTTTCAATACGGAAAGTTTTTCAAGATCTTCGGGCAGAACCATCTGAACATGCTCTATTCGATGAGGGATCCGGCACTGGGTTTGCCCCTTGCTTTCAATTCGTTGAAACATGCCTATGATTTCTTTATTTGCCCGATCGCCAATGGCATGCACCATAACGCTCAGCCCGGCCTTATCTGCTTTCAATGCAGCCTTCTCAATTTCCTCCACCGGGGTTAAAGGCATTCCATATCCGGCATCCAGATATTTTTGTGTCATCCAGCCGGTTCTTGCTCCCATGCCGCCGTCTGAAAAAAACTTTAAATACCCTATCTTGAGCAAATCATCGCCAAACCCTGTACAAATGCCCAGTGCGATGGCCTGGTCTGTCATTTCACCGGGGAGTGCTACGTGGCATCGGATATGAAGTTTTTTCTCTTGCCAAAGAGCCTGCCATGCTTTTAAGGCATCTGCACCATCAAGCCCGCCCATCAGCCGGATATCATGAATTGATGTCAGCCCGAGCTTATGGGCATCCCCTATGGCTTTTTGCATATTTTCAAGCACGGATTCCCTGGAAAGTTTCGGTAAAATTTTCCGGATAAGGTTTGGGGCCAGTTCTTTTAAAACGCCTGTGGGAAGGTCTGATACATCCTTTTCAATCACACCATCTTTGGGATCAGGTGTGTCAGGGCCAATGCCTGCAAGCTGTAATCCAAGAGAATTGGCAACGGCCAGATGCAGATCACACCGCCAGATACAAACCGGGTTATCCGGTGCAGCCCTGTCAAGGTCATTGCGACCCGGCATTTTATTTTCAGGCCAGTCCGACTCATTAAACCCCTGCCCCAAAACCCAGTTTCCCCTGCCAAGGGTCAAGGCCTTCTTTGAGATGGCTTCTTCCATTCCCTTAAAGGAGAGAACCTTTGAAAGATCAATATAGTCATAGTTCAAGGCCCATTCATAAAAGTGAAAATGGGTATCTGTGAATCCGGGTAAGACAAGCCGGTTACCCATATCCATCACCTTTGTGTTTTCCTGTGCCAGACCTAAAATATCCCGGTCAGACCCGACTTTTAAAATCCGGTTACCGGATATGGCAACAGCCCGGGCCATGGGATGACCATCATCCTGGGTTCGAATCGTTCCATTGTGTAGAATAAGATCAGCGCAAGCTTTCATTCCATTATAAATCCTTGTTGAAAAGGGTCATCGCCCTCAATTATAAAATGATGAACACCGGTTAAATAAGCCATACCTTTAATCTGCACAATAAACCCGTCCACAGATCCAATGGGTTCTTTTTTTACAATCATCGCTTCAAAAGACGTACCCAGCGGACTGTAATTAAGATATTTCTGATTCATTTTGAGTTTCCCATAATGATGAAGAAGGGTCAGCTTCGCTGCCGTTCCCGTCCCGCAGGGAGAGCGATCCACATGGGATTCTCCATAAATAACCATGCCCCTGCCTGAGACACTTTTGTTATCATCTGTTGAATCATAAAATTCCGTCACATCAATGGTCTTAACATCCGGCCTGACAGGATGAGATACACAAAGCTGCTGGTTGGCAGCATCAATAATTTTCATTCCCAGATCAGTTAAAAATGCTTTATTTTCCAGAACCGGTTCCATGGGGATCTGGGTTGAATCCACCATGGCAAAAAAACCGCCCGTACATACAAGATCCACCTTTATTGCTCCAAACCCCGGTACTTCAATCTGTTGGCCCGTATCATAAA
>JABIYQ010000305.1 GCA_018702715.1 Desulfobacula sp.
AAATGATTATCCAATTCATTACCTGTATTCAGATTGGCTGACAAATACCAGTCATGCCATCCATGATATCCGCAAAAAGCGATTTTATCCTTCCCTGTGTGGGCGCGGGCTATCCTTACAGCAACGCTCATGGCTTCACCGCCGCATCGCGCAAACCGCACCATATCCGCCCAGGGGTGCAATTCGCAGAGAAGATCCGCCAGTTCAACTTCTTCGTATGAATTTAGCGAACTGCTGCTTCCATTCTGGATTGCAGAAATAACAGCTTCATTTACATCCGGATCAGCATATCCCAGGATATTGGCTCCAATACCGGATATACTCATATCAATATACCGATTATTATCTAAATCCCATACTTCCGCTCCTTTTGCCTTTGAATAATACCCGGGCCAGACACCTTCAGAAAACATATCCGGCCTTTTTGACAGCAGCTGGGTCATCCCAGGAATTCTTTTACGACCCCGGTCTTGCATTTTTAAACTATTTGTAATTTTCATTTTACCCTCAATAGGTGGGGTCAGGCCTGCATAGTTGCATTTAGCTTTCGATAAATGCAACTATGCAGGCCTGACCCCACTCGATTAATATATTTGCTTTGTATAGCGCTTACCCGAAAACCTAAAAATTGGCATTTTCGGTTAGCAGAATTTATGTTTCCATATCAAAGTATCTCTCCGACAGATACCGCATGGCTCTTCCGGATTTGTATTTTTGAGCATATGAAAAGCCTTTATTCTGAAGAACGTTCAACCACCAGACCGCATCGTCAAATCCAAATTTTTTTCTAAACATCAGGGTACTGGATAATCTGGGATTAATCTCAAAAGGGATGTAAATATCGCCTGTCCTGCGTGTCTGAATATTGATACTCCCCATCAAACCGGTTTCTTTTGCAATATTTTTTGCCATTTCTTCCAGAAAAGGAACTTTTTCATAAACCGCTTCAATTGAAAGACCACCATAACCTAACTTTCTTCTAAAGGTAATTGATTCTGTTTTCTTCCCATCACAAAAAACCCCTGTGGTAAATTCTTCTTCTATAGTTCCAATGCATTCCTGAGCAATGCAATCCTGGAAAATAATGGAATCATCAGATTCAGACCGGAGTTGCTCCATTTCTTTATTATTTTTTATCAACCAGTTTTTTTTACTGCCACAGCCTTTTCTGGATTTTACAATGACTGGAAAATCAAATTGGTTGTCAAATGATTCAAGCTTCATCGTTTTGGGCACTTTTATCCCAAGGGTATTTAAATAATCGGCTGTTGCCAGTTTATCGAGAAATGTTTCCACAATAATGGGATTGTTCATTAACAATCCATTTGGTTTTAAATTAATTTCATTACGACAACTATTGATCACTTCTATTTCAGGCTCGGATATGGGCAGGACAAAATCAATTTTCTCTTGTTTTATGATCTGGTTAATATTTTCAATATAATTTTTTTTTTGAGCAGCCAAAGGAACCCTGCAAAAACCATCCAGCAATTCCATAACCGGGCAATAAGAAGTCACATCACATCCTATAAGTCGCCCTGCTTCTGATCGTAATGCCCGAACAGCGCCTGATCCTATGTCCCCGTTAACTGCTGTGATTAATATGCTGGGTTTTTGCATTTTTTCTCCGCCAAATAATATTTTTTAAATACATATTGCTGGAATCAAGCTTTTCAATTTCTTTTGCAAGCGTTGTTTTGTCATAAACAATTTCTTTAAACTCCACAGTAAAACTGCCCATATCTATGACAGCATAGGAGGCCTGCCCACCATGACGCGGCTGCCCAATGGAACCCGGATTGATGATCAGCTTATTACCCATTTTTCTTACCATTGGATAGTGTGTATGACCGATTAAAAATAATGTTTGGGGATAATCTGCAAATTTTTTAATGGACGTATCAGGATAGATATATCCATCCAGATTATCCCAGGGTGATCCATGACAGGCATAGCAGTTTAATTCCTTGTCTACGTAAAAATCCTGAGCCGATCTAAGCCATTCAATAATCTCTTGAATATCCTGGTTAAGCAAATACTCCATTGATCGGCCATATTTTTGTGAGTATTCTGAAACCAGGTCTTTTTCACCATCTGCCATTCTCAATAGCAGATGATCATGGTTACCCTTTAAATAAATCAGATTGGGTATGGTTTTAAGGTGTTTAAAAATTTGTTTCTGATTAAAAAAATATCCGCAAAAATCGCCCAGAAAAAAATTAAAATCTGCTCGCTCAGACAACATTTTTTCTAAAGCCGCATCAAAAGCAAACCCGTTCCCATGGATATCTGAAAATACGCAAAGTTTCATTAAAACCTATCCCACAAAACAGGGTCTCCAATTTTAATATCGCAAGTCACCTTTTTGCCCAGCACAATGTCAAAATATTGGGGTGAAATACCATCTCCAGGGCGAAGCGAACGAATATTATCTTTTGTTATGACATCCCCTTTTTGCAGGTCTTGAACAAAATAAAGGGATCGCCGGAACGGTATGGCGCCCTCCTCATTTTTTACAGGTCCATAATTGATTTTACCGATAGCATCCCTGACCCTTGCAGATTCAGATACCAGCCGGCTAAATTCGTGGGGTTCCAAAGAAAACGCAGCATCCACCCCGCCATCACTTCTTTTCAAGGTAATGTGTTTTTCAACCATAGTTGCTCCAAGAGCGATGGCAGCCAGGGGCACGCCGATCCCCGGGGTATGATCCGAGATGCCCACTTGCACACCAAACAAGTCTTTCATATGGGGTATTGTTGCAAGATTGCTGTCTTTGGGGCTTGCAGGGTAAGCGCTGGTACATTTTAATAAAACAAGATCTTTGCACCCGGCTTTTTTTGCCGCTTGCACAGCCTCTGCAATCTCCTGGATATTTGCCATTCCCGTGGACATGATGACGGGTTTTCCTGTCCTGACAACTTTTTGAATCAAGGGAATATCCAGGATTTCAGGCGAGGCAATTTTATATGCCGGAGCATTTAATTTTTCCAGGAACTCAACGGACGACGCATCAAAAGGCGTGCTAAAACATAAAATCCCAAGCTTTTTGCATCTGTCAAAGATATCCTTGTGCCATTGCCAGGGCGTATGTGCTTCATCATACAATTCATAAAGATTTCTTCCATCCCACAGACTGTTTTCATCATTTATCAAAAAACTGCCTTTGGAAATATCTAAAGTCATTGTATCTGCCGTATAGGTCTGCAGTTTTACAGCATGAACCCCGGCTTTTTTTGCCGCCTCCACAATTTGGAAGGCCCTGTCTATTGACTGGTTGTGATTTCCAGAGATCTCAGCAATAATAAAAGGAGGTTGATCATATCCGATTTTTGTATTACCGATATGCATAGTCATAATAATATTCCTAAAATTTTATAAGTATTCGGCCTTTGATGCAACAAAGTAGATGGGCCAAAAGACAAGCGATTTCGTTCAAGTTATAAACTTTGCGGTCCTAAGACTGATGATCATTTTAACAGGACTCGATAATGACATCGTTATTCTTAATGGTCGCAATTTGAAAATGCCCAGTAAATTTATTTTGAATATTCTCTTTGATTTTATCATGATATACAGGCGATGTAGTGATAAAGACTGTATAGCCCTCCAAATCATATCCATCTGGAAAAAATTGAAGTTGTTTATTAAATGAAGGAACCATTTTCCCTTTATAATAAGAATTGTCATCCAGAAGCACAATTTTTTCTTTGTCTTTATCCGACAAACAAAAATCACTGATCCAGAAAGACAACAGCCCTATTCCATAAAAAATAATCTTTTCATTTTTTGAAATAATCTTTTTTACTTTTGCCTTTAACGCTTCATTATTAACAATAAAATCTTTTTTCCGGATAATTTGATCTTTGTTCTGCACGATAATTTTTTGTTCAATTCCCATATATTCTCCGGCCACAAGCAGTGCTGGAGAATCACCCTGAACTACATCTATAATCTTAAATCCTTTTCTTTTCAGCAGCAGGCACAGTGTTTGAGCTGAAAAATAGTTGATGTGCTCATGTACATAAAAAAGAGGCATATTATGCTCAATATAATAATCAAGATCCGGCACCTGGATAAAAAGCGTTGTCCCTTTTTTAATGTATGCCTTTAATTTGTCAAAAAAATCTTCTATATCTTCTATATGTTCAAGAACCCAGTTCATCATTATGACATCAAATGATGTTCCAAAAATATTGGTGTCACAATTGTTGAAAAACTCATTTGAAATTATTGCATCAGGATTTTTCTTTTTTGCGATTTCACTTTTTGGTGATGGCTCAATACCATAACAGTCAAAACCCATTTTACGAAACTCACTAAAATAGGTCCCCTCACCACAGCCTATATCCAGTGCTTTTTGATTTTCTCCGGCAGAAATGACGTTTTTTAGAAAGTTAATCGTCCTTTCCCTGTAAATCAATTGAAATTCTATAGATGTGTCCAGATTATAGTGATTGTAAAACTCCTTATAAATGAGATTCAGCAGATCCTTTTCAATATTTGTCTGAAAAACATGGGAGCATTGCATACAAATATTCAGGGTAAACCGTTCTTTTTTTACTTTATGGATAATTTCTTCAGATACAGGGAAAAAAAAGTTTGTAAGATTTGTTTCAATATAGTTTTCAAGCCAATCAGAACCGCATACTGGACAAGAATCCATCAGGATCATATCAGGTTCTTCAATCTTTTTAATTTCACCTGTACTTTTTTCAAAATCTTCATTCATCTGACATTTCCTTTTTAACTTTTGATGTCACTTTTGAAAAGATTCTTTCAACACCACATCCGTCTATCATTAATTTGCCGGAATCTGACATGCGTTGTCGTTTTTTAAAATCATTCATTAAATTAATGGTTGCCTCGGCAATTTGTGAATCTTTCACTATATCTGCATGTCCTAAATGCTCAACACAATTGTATCTGACAAAATCATCCATAATGGAAGAATGATACTGATCAAGCGAAATAACAATACTGGGAAGCCCAAGAGATGCTGTTTCATATTTTATAAGACCGCTTCCAATGATGGCCATATCCGACTGTGAAATGACTTCTGCCATATTTTTACAATCCCTGATGATGGAAAACCTGCCTTTATAATTATCCATCTCATTATTAACCATGGTATCCGTGATTTTAGAAAACCCGCCGACAATAATGGTAAGCTGGATATTGATTTTTGTTTTATTCAATGCTCTTAACACTTTAAGCGTAATATTTTTTGGGTCACTTCCCCCCATTGATACAAGCAGGCGGTCTGGATTTTTTCGTATGACTGCGGGCTTGGCATTTAAAAAAATCCTGGGCAGTACAAAATATTTCGGGCCCGTCAGATATAAACATTTTCCATCAGGGTATTTTAAATTATCTGAACCTGCATAGGGCAGGATAGCCAGATCTGATAAGGGTGGATGATTTTTTGGGTCTTCAAATGACACGGTAAACACATGCATCTTGCCAAGTGATTTCAAATAATACGAATAATCATCAATGGTTTTAAACGTATGATAATTATTGACATCCAGAACCATCAGGTTGGGATTGCTCGTTGACAATAGATTTTGAATAATACTTAATTCGTCAGTCAGAGAACAATCATTTTCAAGTACCTTTACCTCAATACCATTTTCCAATATGTATTTAACAATATTTTTGGATCTGGTTATAAACAGGACATTAATATTTTTTGTTTTTAAATATTGGGCTATGGATAAACACCGAACCAGATGGCCTGATCCTATAGTTAAAGATCCGTCAACACGGATATACGCATTTGTTATCAAATTTTACCACTGCCCCTTAACGCAACAATCTGAGCCTGACCCTTAACGCAACTATGCAAGCCTGACCCCAATTTTTATTCCCAGAGCCGACCTTCGCCCCAGTCTACACCGATATCCGCTACATCTTTACGCCGGATCACATCACCATCCCAGTAGTCAATTATATCAGGCAGTTTTATCAAACCTTCGCGCCCCTTTAGATCTCTGTAAATACGACGGCAGAAAACAAGGTCTTCAGGATAATCCACTGTTATTCTTATGTCAGATCTCTGTAGTTTCGTTTCCGGTTTTACCATTGATATCTTAAACTTTTCCTTGTTATCAAAAACATAAGAAGTAACGGAATCTTTATTTCGTTGACTGCCGTTTTGATGAGAAATCTGCAATGTTTCAAGATCCATCATCACAAAATTGGAACCGTCCGGCAAATTGGATATGGTGGAAAAATTAATTTGAGATGCAACCATTTGTTCAAATACGTCATCCACTTTATCGCAATAAAAATAAGGGGATTCTGACGAATTAAGAAGAGCAATATCCGTATCATATTTTTTGGCAGCCTTTATTATTCTGCCAAGCATGTCTTCTTCACTTCCAAACACATAATTCCACCCATGTCTTTCAGCTAGCTCAGCAAATCCATAATTTTGTTTGCCTTCCGCAATAGCCAGACAAATTGAATCCACATGTTTCACCTGCTTAATATACCTGACCAGATATTCAAGGATCGTTACCCGGTTCTTAATATCTAAAAACTGTAGCGGTTTGCCATATAAACGCGTGCCGCCAACCCTGCAGGCCAGAATAGCATCTAATTTGACAGCATCTAATTTTTTATCCACAATTCATTTCTCCTTTAACATCTGGGGTCACCTCTGTCACCTCTGGGGTCAGGCCTGCATAGTTGGC
>JABIYQ010000425.1 GCA_018702715.1 Desulfobacula sp.
CATTATCCTCAAGCGCAGCCGCCTTGGATGGCTTCAGGAAAAATTGCAGAAAAAATAGAGTTGAGTCGGATTCTTACAATGCTGTTTTTGACCCCGAAAAGCAGGCTCTAAGAGGAAAAAACACCTCAAATTGGAACGATTATCCCATAAAAACAAACACTTATCAGGGTCAGACCCCGTAATACAATGGCAAAAAAATCTTTCCAAAAAATAACACAAATAGTTTGTAAAAAAGTATAAAATTAAGTTGCATTTTAATATTTTCTATATTATAAGTTCAACCCATGAACAATAGACTTGATAAAGAAGAAATCCAATTAAGCCTTCTCAGACTGCTAGAGAATAATCCCGAGCTGACCCAGCGTGGCATGACCAAGGGGATGGGAATTAGTCTGGGGAAAATTAATTATTGTCTTACCGAACTGTCAAAGCAGGGATTGATAAGGGTTGAAAGATTTAAAAATTCTAAAAACAAAACAGCTTATATGTATCATCTGACACCAAATGGTATTGAGGCTATTGGAAAACTTACCTTCAATTTTTTGAAAAAAAAGATCCGGGAATATGATGACTTAAAAGAAGAAATCAAAACCCTTAATGATTTTTTTAAAAAAACAGATACTGATACCAATGATTCAGAATTGAACAGGCACCTGAAAAGAATTATTGATTGATTAATTTGTAGTTTTATATTAAAAACGTCCGCATTTTAAAATTGTTACAGAGATATGGCACTGTAACTGAAGGGGCGGAGCTATAGCCCTTTACTGGTAATGTCAAAATTCTTACAATGCAGTTTTTGCCCCCAAAAAGCAGGCTCTAAGAGGAAAAAACACCCTCAATTGCAACGATTCTCCCATAAAAACAAAAACTTATCGGGGTCAGACCCCGTCACCCCCGTCACCCCGTGAAAAAATTAAGGAGGTAGTCATATGCTTATCGAATACATTAATAAGGCGATGAGTAAAGCCACTTACGATAAGCTGGAAGATGGTAGTTTTTCTGGTAAAATTCCACAATGTCCCGGTGTTGTAGCTTTTGGAGAAACGCTGTATCAATGCCGGCAGGAATTGATATCCTCGCTTGAGGGATGGTTGATTGTAAAAATTAGGCATGGTGATAGATTGCCGGTGGTGGGTAGAATTAATTTGAACAAAAGAATGCCAGTTCCTAAAGAGACTGTCGTTCATGGATAAATTGAAGCCATGCAAGCGAAGAGATTTCATAAAAAAATTGAAGAAGCTTGGCTTTGGACCACCTGAACCAGGAGGACGTCATTTCTACGTGCGTTATGGAACATATACACTCACACTACCAAGTAATAGAGAATATTCGGTTCCGCAGATTAAAATGCTGCTCAATGAGATTGAACATGGTATAGATAGAAAAATCCCCATTAAAGAATGGGGAAACCTTTGACCATTCATAGATCATTCTCCCCAAATCTCAAAATTCTTACAATGCTGTTTTTGCCCCCAAAAAGCAGGCGCTAAGAAGAAAAAACGCCCTAGATTGAAACGATTCTTTCATAAAAACAAACACTTATCGGGGTCAGACCCCGCAATATGAATTACAATTACATACAAACATTCCGCTGGATATATTCCCGTCTGCAGCCCCACCGGAAAAAGCAGTTCTGGAGTCTTTTTTTAGTAATGACATTTGCAGCCCTCCTTGAAACGGCAGCTCTTGGTTCTGTTGCTTTTTTTGCATCCGCAGTTACAGATCCTGATGTTGTTTTATCTTCCAGATACGTGGCTTATATAAAACAGCTGATAAATGCAGATTTTCTTAACTCCTCAAAAGGATTGATCCTTGTTGCAAGTTTCCTTGTGATCATCCTCATTACATGCAAGAATAGTGTTAAAGCAATAGTAACTTACTGGATAACACGTTTTGGAGCCGGCATTGAAGCTTACTTTGGAGAAATCATTTTAAACGGGGTTCTTACACTGCCTTATCAATGGCATCTCACACGCAATACTGCAGATCTTGTTACTGCTGTTAACTGGCGGATCTATTTAGGAAGAAGTTTTTTCGAACCCTGTCTTAAAATCTTTAATAATGTGCTCATGGTTGCAATAATGCTGACAGCTCTTTTTGTTATTCAGCCAGTTGTCTCTGTTATCATTTTTATGGTTCTCGGAAGCACTGCATATTTTATTTACACTGTGATTAAAAGACAATTAGATCGTATTTCAACAAAGGCAAGGGATTATCAGCTTGCCATAAACAAAGAAATTACCATGGCCATCCATGGAATTAAGGATGTTAAAATATCTCAGAAAGAAAATATATTTGTTTTAAAATTCATTAAAAAAGTTGTACCTTTAGCAAAAATTCTTGGAATTCAAAATTTTTACAGCGCCTCTCCAGTCTTGATTCTGGAGACAATTGGCTTTGTTATGCTCTGCCTGGCCATTTGTATAATGCTTTTATGGGGTAAAACTTCCACAGCTTATGCAACCGGTACAATGGCTCTTCTGGCAGTAACTGCATGGAAAGCACTGCCGGCCGTGAATCAGATCCTTGGAAGTATAACAACAGCACGAAATGCCCTTCCTTATATTTCAAATCAGCTAGATTACCTTACGCTTATTGAAGCTGAAAAAAGTATTAAACTGGATACAACCTTGCAACAATCGCTTGATTTTTCAAAAAGCATTAAATTTAATAAAGTCGGTTTTTCCTACCAGGATAATAGCAAGGAAGTTATCCATGATCTCAGCTTTGAAATTGAAAAAGGTCAGAC
>JABIYQ010000428.1 GCA_018702715.1 Desulfobacula sp.
AACCATCATGGGCCAGACCAATAATGAGTATTTTAAAGAGATTATGGGAACAATGATAAAGGATATTGAGGAAGGGCACCAGCTGTCTTCTGCCATGAGCCGTCATCCTACCGTGTTTAAAAGTGTTTATGTCAACATGATTCGATCCGGAGAGTCGGGTGGATTTTTGCCAAAGGTAATAGACAGCATTATTGAAATGCTGGAAAAACAACAGGCCATCAGATCCCGTCTGCGAGGCGCAATGGCCTATCCCGTGGTTCTTTGTGTTTTAGCCTTTGTTGTGACACTCTTTGTCCTTATTGGCATTTTACCCAAATTCATGGTGTTCTTTGAAGGCAAGTATGATATCCTGCCGCCCACAACAAGGATTATGATGGGCTTAAGTGTTTTTCTGCGAACCTATTGGTGGGCATGCATTATAGGGGGTATAGGTCTTGTGGCAGGCATCAAGGTTTACCTGTCATCAAAAATTTTCCACCTACATAAGGACTGGCTCGCCATTCATGTTAAACTGTTTTCAAAATTGACCAATAATATTTATACGGGTTTTTTTCTGCGAACCCTTGGGACCATGCTTGAAAATGGTGTCCCCCTGGCTGAAGCCATTTCCATTGCAGGCAATACCATTGAAAATTCATATTATAAGGCCTACGTGGAAAATATTCGTAGCATCATTGAAGAAGGCGGTCATTTTTCAACAGGATTTGCATTAAATAAAAATATACATGAGTCTGTAAAACAAATGATTGCTGTGGGAGAGGATGTGGGGAAATTGCCTGCAGTTATGCTTAAGTTATCGCTTTTATATGAAAGCGAAACAGAAGAGAGTCTGAATCAGATAGCTTCCATGATTGAACCCATTGCCTTGATTTTCATGGGGATTGTTGTTTTTATCATCGTATCCTCCATTATTCTTCCCATGTTCCGCCTTGCCGGAGCTATGAGTTAATTTTTTTTTGTCAAAAACGCATTTTTACCTTGAAATTTTTATTTTAATGGTGCAAGAATACCATCAGCATTAGAAAATCCATAAAAATTAGTTTAAATAATTCATGGAGGAACACGTGATCAATCAAAAAAAAGGTCGGAAGAGAAAATTGGGTATCAAGGGATTCACGTTGATTGAAATTTTGATTGTGGTGATGGTGCTTGGTATTTTAGCCATGGTGATAGTGCCGCAGATTACAGTTTCTACAACAGATGCAAAAACCAGTACCCTGGAGACAAATATTGCAGCTATGAGAAATGCAATTGAATTGTATGCTGTCCAGCATAATAATATTTATCCTGGTGGAACAGGAGCAGATGCAGCTGCAGCTGCAACTGCATTTGTAGCCCAACTGACCAAGTACACTAATGCTGCCGGCGGCACCAGTGATACAGTTGATGCTGCTTATCCCTTTGGCCCCTATATTAAAAATAATGCTTTGCCGACAAATCCATTCAATTCTCTGGCAACTGTAGCATGCGACGTTAGTTTGGATATTACTGCCGCACCTCTTACTACATTACTTGATGACACGGGATGGTATTTTTATCATAAAACCGGAAAACTTTTGGCATGGGACGGCTCCTAATTAAAACCAAATGAGTGATACCTTGGATAGATCTTCAGGGTTTACTCTTATTGAAATTCTCATTATTGTAATGATCATGGGAATTTTTGGCATGGCCAGCATACCTGCTTTAAAATCCGTTCTTGGCGACAGCAAACTTTCATCTGCCGGCAGGATCATGGTTGCCGGTATTGAATACACTGCAAATTTAAGCATCCGGTATCAGCGTCCGTTTCAGTTTGAGGCTGATACAAACACCAATTCTTTTCAAATCAAGGACACAGCCCCATATCCGGATTCTACATCAGGTACAATCCGGCTCAATAATCTGCCACCAGTTAATGATGATGATATTATTTTTAACACCTTGTCAGGAACCTGGTATGTTGTGGATTTTGCAACCACGGGCAATTTTGACGGGGTTTCCATTGATTCGGGACCTGCTGCTTTAACATTTTATCCGGACGGTCATTCCACATATGCGGACAGTCTATATGTTTTAAGTTTTGGACAAGGTTCAAATACCATTACCATAAACGGGATCAGCGGGAGAATATCCGTTGATTAAACTGTCTTTAAAGTCATCCGGATTTACCTTGTTTGAAATTATCATAGCCCTGTTTATTATTTCCATAGCCGTTATTCCCATGATGAAAAGTTTTGGTCCTGCCATGTCGACAGCAGCAATTGTGGAAAAAACAGCAGTTATGACAAACCAGGCCAGAGCAACCATGGAGCGACTGCTGGTCCTTGATTTTAATACCTTGAAATCAAAAGTGGATGATTCACAACCCCTTTCCGGCAATGATGTTTTTGGCGATTCAAATGAAAGTTTTACGTTTGAAGGTGCTTCCTATGCTCCTGAAATCACCATAATTGATTCTTCCGGTGATACTTCAAAAACTTTATTGACACTGACAGTGGCAATAGACGATATCAGCGTTTCCACACTAAAGGCAGAATATTGAACCCCCTGAAAAATAAAACAGGATTCACCCTTTTTGAGGTTATCGTGGCTGTAACTATTCTGGGGATAATTATGATATCCTTTCAGCAGGTTCTAGGGCAGTCTCTTTCAACACATAAAGATACCCAGGAAAAACTGGAACAGATCTCCCATGCAAGATTTGCCATGGATAGAATTGCCTTTTTAATAAAGCAAACAGGGTATATAGAAATTCCGGTCCAGGGGGGAGGGCCTATTGAGACACTGATAATTGAGGAAAGAAGCATGGATGCCTATAACAATGGGACACAGGCTTTTGTTCCCGACGGGGT
>JABIYQ010000429.1 GCA_018702715.1 Desulfobacula sp.
GATACTTGCATTATGTTGCGAGTGGTCCTATCCCCTTGATTTTAGAGGGTTACACGATTTTGATGGTGCAAATCAAAAAAGGTTTAAAATACAATAAGTTGCCAACAATATTACAAATTCGTAAAAAAACACTCAACATAATAACCTGCTCCGGGACGTACCTCAAGGGAGCCTTCAAAGATTCCCGCAGGTATTTAAAGGCTGTCCAGCCATTCAAGAATATCTTGTTTGTTCTCCCATTGAATCAACTCGTCTATTTTCGGATCTGATACAAGGTGTTGCCGGGTGAACTTGATAAAATCGTCTTGTAATTGCCGCTTTTGGTTCAAGTCCAATTGCAGATAGACCATTGTGGATTGGACATTTGAGTGACCCAAACGATTCTTAATCTCGGATATAGGTTTCCCCTCAGATACCATCCGAACGGCGCAGGAATGTCGGAAGCTGTGCGCAGGATGCATAAGGGTCAATCGTTTAGAGCTTAACACCTGGTCAAGATATTTTTTACAGACACGATTGATACCGTGACGTGTCAGTGCCGAACCCCGTTGATTAACAAATAAAATCTCTTTACAAAAGGAATTGGGAGAACGGCGGTATTTTGCAATATATTGTTGAACAAGTTCAGCCGTTTTCGGAAGGAGTTCAAGCTGCCGATATCGATTTCCTTTTCCGAGGATAGCCAGTGTTCTGTTTTCATAATCAAAATAATCCAATTGGAGTGTGGCAATTTCCGTTGCCCTGGCACCGGTGTCATATAGAAGGTGTAAAAGAGTATAATTCCGGAACCCGTCTTTTTGAGTAAGCCTGATCATGTTGAAGATTTTGTAAATTTCCTGGGGATATAAAAATCCGATCAATTTTCGTTGGCTGCGTTTTTGAGGAATGGCAAGGATAGCACCCGTCAATTTCTGTTGTTCAGGATAGATAAAACGAACCATCTTGGCAAAGGATTTCAGTACCGCCAGACGGTGGTTACGGGTTTTAGCAGTGTTTGCACGACCGGATTCAAGCTGGTTGAGAAAATCCAAAATCAAATCAGTTGTAAGATGCTCAAGTTTCAAGGATTCTATTTTTATCCTGTGATACCCGGCAGCAAATGGTAAAAAAAGAGAGAGGGTATCCCGGTAGCTTTTAATGGTGTTGGGGCTGCATCCTTTGATATGGAGCAGGTATTCGTTAAAAAATTTAATAACACAACTGGCCAGCCTCATGATTCGTCCCTCCTGGTGCCTGCAAAGTTGAGAAGACGTGTTCTGCTTTCGGCATCAACCACTCTCAGGTATTTCATGGTGTGTCGATATTCTACATGCCCCATATAATCGGCAAGTACTGGAAGCACATTCCAAGGCGACTGTTTCCGGGCAATGGCTGCCCTGAGTGTATTGATGGCAAAAGAATGCCTCAAGCTATGCGGAGTCGGGTTTCCAAAGGTGGTGTCACCGATGACTCTCCTGGGACTGTAGATGCCGATTTGACGAACGGCATCGTGGAAGAGGATGCGAATACGCTGTTCGCCACGTTTGCTTTTAACCCATCTGATGAACAGATGGGGATTCATATCATGTTCAATCATAGCGGCTCTGCTTGACAGATAATTATCAATTTGTTGTGCAACGGATTGGGGTATCGGGATCAGGCGGTCCTTTTTGAATTTGGTTTTCTCAATGTAAATTGTTTTTTCATCCGAACGGTAATCCTTCAGCTTCAAACGCAGAGGTTCGTTAATCCTTAATCCACAGCGGGCCAGAAGCAGTATCACCAGGTACTCACCGAGATTATTAATATTCCTGAATTATCAGGAGATTAGCCAAATACCAAATCTTGTGGTTGATGAAAATTTTATTCAACCACAGAGAATCAACTCTTATATATCACATCCTGCAGAAATGATTCGGTAGGGACAGGGGTGAAGAGTGAAGCCTTGACCGGACGTTTGGATCGCTGCTGCGGAAGGACATCGGGAGCGGCGGTGATTTTTCCTCGAATCAGGACATGGATGTCCGGAGAAGCTTAGGTCAAAACATTGCAGTTCCTCTGTCAGATTATTTAAAATTTTTTCAATCTACTTGCGATCACCCCGGGTGCAGGTTATTATATCTCTATAACAATAAGTTGTCTTGATATAAAATTACGCATCAAAAGAATTGATTGTGAAAGCGTCTAAACTTGTACAAGTTTTTAAAGGGAATATAAAAAAATGAAACATAAAAAATCGATCCTGGTAATCTTATTATCATTTTTTGCATTCAATTTTTTTTTGATGGACCTGTCATATTCATCAGAAAAAAAAGTGCTAAGCAAAGTCAGTGATGGGTACCGCATATTAAATCTTGAACCGAATGAGACGGCTCAGGACTTTACCGTATATCGCGGTGATTATATTAAGTTCAGGCTGCCGGAAAAAATGGGTGAAGCTGAAGCTGTTTTTCCCTCACTGAAAGAAAAAAAACAGCTTACCCGGGATCTTAAAACGACTGCCTACTTCAAAATGAAACATAGGGGCATCTATCCTTTTCACATCAGGTCTATGAAAGGGAAGATCACAGTAATAGAATACCATCAGGCAAGTTACAAGACGTTGTCATCCAAAGATGCTGATGGGTATATAAAAACTTACAAACCTCTTATTCTGGATGTCAGAACTCAAAAAGAGTATGCAAAAGGACATCTTGAAAACTCAATTTTGATTCCTGTTCAGGAACTTCAAAAGCGTATCCATGAATTAGATGTCTATAAAAATAATGCCATACTGATTTATTGTGCATCCGGGAACAGGAGCACTGTTGCTTCAAAAATATTAATTGATTCAGGTTTTAATAAAATTTTTAACCTGAAATATGGTATTTTAGACTGGAAGA
>JABIYQ010000239.1 GCA_018702715.1 Desulfobacula sp.
ACAAATCCGAACGTTGAATTAATAATTATAGTTTAAAAAAGGACCCGGTTGACCATGAACACAAATGAAAAAATTGCCTGCATAAGGCAATTGATGGAAAAAGACAATATTTCTGCAGTCATTATTCCAAGTAGTGATCCCCACCAGAGTGAATATCTTGCTGAGCACTGGCAGGCAAGAAAGTGGCTCACTGGGTTTTCAGGCTCTGCCGGAATGGCTGTCATCACACAGGATCATGCTATCTTATGGACGGATTTTCGATATTATATCCAGGCTGAAGCACAGATTGCAGGCTCTTTATTTGAACTATTTAAATTAGGGGCTATTGATGTGCCAACCTTTGATAAATGGTTGGTAGATACTTTAAAACCAGGCGATACCATCGGTATCGACGGGAATATGTTCAGCATGGCCGATGTGAAAAAGCTGACAGCAGGGTTTAAGGACAAAGGGGTTTGCCTTAATCCAGGGGTAGACTCTATTACGCAATTCTGGAAAGATCGTCCAGTCAGACCTGATTCAATGTCATTTTCTTTTCCAAAAAAATATGCCGGGCAAAGCCGTGGTGATAAAATTGGGCAAATCCGAAGGCAGATGAAAGATTTGGGCGCATCATATCATTTAATGGCAACCCTTGACGATATCGCCTGGACCCTGAATCTTCGGGGCAAAGATGTTGGTACTAACCCGGTTAATATTGCTTTTGTATTAATCGCCCCCCAAAAGGTATTTTTGTTTATCAGTAAAGAAAAAGTTAATGATGACCTTGTAAAAGAATTGAACCAGGATGACATAGATATTCTTGAGTATGAGGACATTTATGCTGCATTAATGAAAATTGAAGATAATCAAATTATTTTGGTTGATCCCGGGAATACAAACCATAGGCTTTTTGGGTCCATTAATAAAAAGTGTACAATTGTTGAAAGACCCAATCCGGCCATTGCTTTAAAAGCGATAAAAAATGATATTGAAATCGCTCATTTGAGGCAGACCTTAATAAAAGATGGCGAGGCTGTTGTAAATTTTCTTTTCTGGCTTGAGCATCAGCCTGACAATGCTCAGATCACTGAACTAACTGTTGCTGATACGCTTTATGGGTTTAGGAAAAAACAAGAATTGTTTGTTGATAACAGTTTTGATCCGATCATGGCCTATAGGGATCATTCAGCCATGTGTCACTATTCTGCCACCATGCAAACAAATATACCCATTGCTGATAAAGGCATGTTTTTGACAGATTCAGGGGGAAATTATCTTAGCGGTACCACTGATATCACCCGAACCATTTTTAAGGGGAATCCGTCAAAACAGGAAATAACAGATTATACCCTGGTGCTTAAAGGGCATATCGCAGTGGCAACAATATTGTTTCCCAAAGGCACCAAGGGTTTTCAGATTGACACTCTCTCAAGGCAGTATTTATGGAAACAGGGAATGGATTTTGGCCATGGCACGGGTCATGGTGTGGGATTCTTTTTGTGTGTTCATGAGGGTCCTGCAAGGATAAGCCCCCACCCGGTTGATGTAAGTCTTAAAAAAGGGATGGTGCTGACCAATGAGCCCGGCCTTTACAGAGAGGGTGTGCACGGCATACGGCTTGAAAACATGATTCTTGTGGATCAGGCTTTTGAAAATGAGTTTGGGATATTTATGAGATTTGAAAATCTGACATATTGTCATTTTGAAAGAAATCTCATTGACAAAGACATGCTTTCCAAAGATGAGATAGACTGGGTCAATAATTACCATGCAAGGGTATTTGAAAAATTATCTCCCAATCTGGATAAGGATGTGTCATCCTGGCTAAAGGGAAAAACAAGGGCGCTATAAAAGAATACATTTATAATTGGCAATTGTAATTTTTTAGTTAAAGATAAAATAATTAAAATAAACTGATTAAAATAAAATGGTCAAAATAAATTATAAAAAACATGGCATAGTTTTTGAATTAATAATTTGAAAAAGAATTTGAAAAAGAATTTGAAAAAGAATTTGAAAAAGAATTTGAAAAAGGTAATTGACCATTTGGGGTCAGGACCTAAATGTTGATAAAAAAATTATAATGTAAAACTATTAATAATATACCATTTAAAAAAAGGAGAAAAATTATGGTTAGCTGGTTATGTGATAAATGCGGGTATACCTTTAAAGCCGATGCCCCTCCCGAAGTATGTCCTTCCTGTAAGAGTGATTGCTCTTTTGTCGATAATACCTGTTATACGCCTGATTGTGCAGGGGAGCCCTTTGATCCTCAGATCAAGGGAGAAAAATAAAAAAACTTAACGCTTTAAAAAATCCGGAGATCATTATGACAAAAAAATACAGGATAAAAACCTCTTGCCCCCAGTGTGGATGTTCCGGGGTTTCTCATCTGTCTGAAGAGGAAATGAAAAAACGCTATGGTGATGTTCCCAATATCGAGCTTGAATGCCATGAATGCATGATGGTTATGGAAGCAGATATTGAGGAAGACACTGACTAAAAGCGGACTAAAAGCGGACTAAAACCATTTGTGCCAGGTTATCTTGCGGCCAGGTGTATATATGGATTTGAGACAGATTTGTATTATCGCAAATAGAAAGATTAAATTAAATTTCAAAACAAATTTATTATTTTTAATAAGAATTGATAAAGGAAGTAAAAATGGCTGAACCTGAGGATATGTACCAATGTCAGACTAATAATTGCGGTTATATTTATAATCCTGATAAAGGCGACAAAAGAGCAAAGATTGCAAAGGGAACAAAATTTGAAGATCTGCCAGAGGACTGGAAGTGCCCGGTCTGCGGAGCAAGTACCAAAGCTTTTAAATCGCTTGGATAGAAATTTTGAGAACCATAGCTGGAATCGGAAAAATTGATGGTTTTCGTTTTGGCACAAACTAAAGAAATGAACTTATATAGGGGGAAGTTGGATGAAATGGATGCAGTTTTTAACACCGGCCAAATCAATGGATTTTAGTCAGACTAAAAGCTATATTTTACAACATCCAGGAGAAGATATAACCATCCTGGATGTCAGGCAGCCTTCGGAATATCAAGAAGGTCATATTCCAGGAGCCACGCTGATTCCATTGCCCCAGCTTTCTGACAGGATAAATGAGATTGATCCTGAAAAACCAACTCTGATATACTGAGCTATAGGGGGGCGCAGCCGTGTTGCTGCGCAAATGCTTGCAGGAAAAGGGTTTAAAAAAGTATTTAATGTTGCAGGCGGGATAACTGCATGGGATGCTAAAACAGCCATTGGCCCACAGGATCTTGGAATGGACCTTTTCAGCGGCAAAGAACAGCCAGAGGATGTGTTAAAGATAGCTTATTCACTTGAACAAGGGTTGTATGATTTTTATATTTCCATGGAAAAAGAAGCAAAACATGAGAAAGTAAAAGATCTTTTTGCCCGTTTATCAGATATTGAAGTGAAACATCAGATGTCTATTTATTTAGCATATAGTGACATAAGCGATGAGGAAGTGGACAAAGAGGGATTTGAAAAAATGGTTGAAACAAAGGCTTTAGAAGGCGGCCTGTCCACAAAAGAATATCTTGATCTTTTTAACCCTGATCTTAATTCTGAAATAGATGTGATCTCCCTTGCCATGTCAATAGAGGCCCAGGCCCTGGATCTTTATCAAAGAGTATCAATAAAAATTAAAAATCCTGGATCAAAGGATATTATCAATAAGATTGCCAATGAAGAAAAAGTTCATCTGGAAAGTCTGGGTAAACTTATGGACAGCCTTTAGCCTGCGCGTGACCTTCAGGTTAAAGGTCACAAGTAACCTGAAGGTCACAAGCAAAAATGAGAGGGTAAAATGAGAAAAAACCTTGTACTCGTGGGTGGTGGACATGCCCACATGATGACCCTTGAAAATATTGGCAGGTTTGTTGAAAAAGGGTTTAAAGTTATTGTTATCGGCCCTTCTTTTTACCACTATTATTCAGGCATGGGTCCCGGCATGCTGGGCGGAACATACAGGTCTGAGGATATAAGGTTCGCCACACAGGATGTAGTTCAAAAACAGGGCGGGATTTTTGTAAAAGATAAAGTGGTCCGTATTGATCCGGATAAAAAAGAGGTTTATACCAAAACAGACCATACATTTTCCTATGATGTAGTCTCATTTAACGCAGGCAGCTATGTCCCCATGCAGCAAGTCCTTGGAGACCAGGACAATATTTATTCAGTTAAACCCATTGAAAAGCTAATGGAGGCCGGCGTTAAACTAAAAAAAATATTTGCACAAAAAAAGATTATTGTCAGTATTGTAGGGGGTGGACCTTCATCTGCAGAAATAGCTGGGAATGTGTGGCAGCTGGCAAAAAAGGTGAATCAGCATATGCCGGAGATTCATATTTTTGCCGGTAAAAAATTTATGGCAAGATTTTCGGAAAGTATCAGATCACGAATCATTGCTTCCCTTGGCAAAAGGGGTATTCAAATCTTTGAAACAGGTTATGTAAAAAGTATCAAAAAGGATGAAATCTGCCTTGAAACAGGAGAAACATTTCCCACAGATTTTATTTTCATGGCCTTAGGAGTTAAGCCTTCCACCATATTTGAGGAATCAGGTCTGCCTGTTGGTCCGGATAAAGGGCTTTTAGTGAATAAATACCTGCAGAGTGAAAAATATCCTGAAATATTCGGCGGCGGTGATTGTATTTATTTTAAGGACCAGCCTTTAGATAAAGTCGGTGTATATGCAGTGAGACAAAATCCCGTCCTGCTGAATAATTTAATGGCAAAACTTGAAGGGGAAAACCTTGAAGCGTTTGATCCAGGGCCTGATTATCTTTTGATTTTCAATGTTGGCGGGGGATTGGGTGTATTCAAGAAAAGATGGCTTGTGTTTGGCGGGAAAATTGCATTCATGATTAAAGACTTTATTGATCGTAAATTTATGAAGAAATTTCAGGCCATTGAAAAATTGTTATAGCTTAGGGTTCACTCAAAAATAAGTTACCAATTTTGAAAGTTGAGTCGCCTGTCCGACAAGGCGTGAAAACCAAGGCATATCAGGCATATGTCGTGTTTTTACAACGCAGACGGACAGGATGAATCGGCTTACAAAATGTAAAGTTATTTTTGAGTGGGCCCTTAGGACCGCAAAGTTTATAACTTGAACGAAATTGCTTGTCTTTTGGCCCATCTACTTTGTTGCATCAAAGGCCGAATACTTAAAGGAAAATAAATATGAAAAAAAAATTGGGATTTAAAATTGTACTTGTGCTTATCATAGCGGGTTCAATCTCCCTATTTTTTTTATTTGATCTGGATCAGTATTTTTCCCTTGCCAATCTGAAAAATGAACTTGACTCTTTTAAAACGTATTATGGGCAGCATAAAGTCCTGACAATGGCGATTTACGTGGTTGTTTATATTCTTGTGACAGCATTGTCACTTCCAGGGGCCGTCATTATGACACTTGCCGGCGGTGCCTTGTTCGGACTTTTTTACGGGCTCATCCTTGTTTCATTTGCCAGTACCATAGGAGCAACTTTAGCTTTTTTAGTTTCAAGGTACATGTTCAAAGACTGGGTCCAGAATAAATTTTCATCAAAACTTTTGGCCATTAATAAAGGGATAGAAAAAGAGGGCGGATTGTATTTGTTTACCCTGAGGCTTGTGCCGGTGTTCCCATTTTTTGTGATCAACCTTGTCATGGGAGTTACAACCATTCGCACCGCTGTTTTTTATATGGTCTCCCAGGTGGGAATGCTTCCCGGCACCTTTGTTTTTATAAATGCCGGAACACAGCTTGCAAAAATAGAAACAGCCAAAGGAATTTTATCGTTAAACCTTATTCTTTCCTTTGCCTTATTAGGGTTTTTCCCCATTATTGCAAAGCGGTTTGCAGCAATTGTAAGACAGAAAAAATTATTTTCAAAGTTTTCAAAGCCGAAAGCTTATGATTATAATCTTGTGGTGATCGGGGCGGGGTCGGCAGGACTTGTGGCATCATATATCGGGGCGGCAGTCAAGGCAAAGGTTGCTCTGATTGAAGAACATAAAATGGGGGGAGACTGTCTTAATACAGGATGTATTCCCAGTAAATCGCTCATCGCCAGTGCAAAGCTTTTATCCTATACCAAAAGAGCAAAAGAATTCGGGTTTGACAAAGTTAGTGTTGATTTTAATTTTGCAAACATAATGGAACGCATTCAATCCATTATTAAAAAAGTGGAACCCCATGATTCTATAGAACGATATACTGGATTGGGTGTGGATTGTATCAAGGGCAGGGCAAAAATTGTATCTCCTTTTGAAGTAAAAGTGGATGATAAAATTTTAACCACAAGAAATATCATAGTGGCCACTGGTGCAAAGCCAATGGTTCCAGATCTGCCAGGGCTTGATCAGACAGGATATCTTACCTCGGACAATATCTGGGATATCAGAACACAGCCAAAAACCCTTTTGGTATTAGGTGCAGGACCCATCGGGTGTGAGCTGGCCCAGGGGTTTTCAAGACTGGGATCAAAAGTTATCCTTGTTCAGAGGGGCTCAATGATAATGACAAAAGAAGACCCTGATGCTGCTCAAATTGTATTAGACAGGTTTGCAAAAGAAGGCATTAAGGTCCTTTTGAATCATTCAGCAAAATCAGTTGAAGTTCTTGGGGATAAAAAACAATTGATTTGTGATCATGATGGAAGACAGGTTAAGGTTATATTTGATGAGATCCTGATTGCCCTTGGTAGAACTCCCAATATAAAAGGGTTCGGCTTAGAGGAGCTTGGCATTGAACTTACCAAAACCAAGCATATTGAAACCAATGAATTTTTACAGACCAATTTTCCCAATATATATTGCAGCGGAGATGTCCATGGCCCGTATCAATTTACACATGTTGCAGCACATGAATCATGGTATTCTTCTGTAAACGCTTTGTTTGGCAGATTTAAAAAATTTAAAGTGGATTACAATACCATCCCATGGGCCACTTACACTGACCCTGAAGTGGCAAGGGTGGGCTTAAATGAGACAGATGCCAAACATGCCGGCCTTGATTATGAAATGGTTAAATATGGGATTGATGATCTTGACAGGGCCATTGCAGACTCTGAAAATCATGGGTTTGTAAAGGTTTTGACTATACCTGGAAAAGATAAAATATTAGGTGTCACCATTGTGGGGAATCATGCGGCGGATGTGATTTCCGAGTTTGTTCTTGCAATGAAGCATGGAATCGGTCTGAATAAGATTCTTGGCACCATTCATATTTATCCTACAATGGCTGAAGCCAATAAATATGCAGCCGGATTGTGGAAGAAAAATCATGCGCCAGAAAAATTGCTGGCATGGATTAAAAAATACCATGATTGGGTGCGCAAATAAACAGGCAGTAAATAGTCTTTGAACGAAAACCCACTCATCTACTGCGTTGCTGCAAAACTTTGAAATCCTCATGTACTTTAGTACATTCCGGTTTCAAAGTTTCTTGCGCCTTGTATATGAGCAATTTTTCATCCAAATACGGGTTTTAGGTAAGGCAGTAAATAGTTGAATAACAAATAAATTATTAAAAAAGGAGAATCTAAAATGAAAGTAACGATCAGCAAAATGTGTATGGGTGATAGAAATTGTAATGACCTTTGTCCTGAAATTTTTGAATATGATGAAGATCAGTTAAAGTCCACCATTAAAGTGGATGAGATTCCTGAGCATCTAAAAGATATTGTTCGAAGAGCTGCTACAGAATGCGGTGCAGATGCCATCACGATTGAAGAATAAAAAAAGAAGGTGAGTATGATAAAGTTCAGGGAAAGCCGGACGGCAATTAATCTACATACCTCCTTTGCAGCAGAGACCCAGGCCAGAACGCGGTATAATTTTTTTGCAAAAAAAGCCCGTGATGATGGATATATACAGATTGCAAAAATATTTGATGAGACTGCAGATCAGGAATTTGAGCATGCTCTCCGGTTTTTTAAGTTTTTTAATGGGGGAGAGCTTGAAATAAAATGGACTTTTCCCACGGGAGTGATTAAGGATACCCGTGCCAATCTGCTTTCTGCAGCAGCTTTGGAAAAATATGTCAGCGAAGACATGTATGACAAATTTGCCAAGATAGCAAAAAAAGAAGGGTTTGAGAGAGCCGAAGATACTTTTTATAATATTATTGTGGCAGAAAAGCATCATGAAAAGCTTTATCTTGAGCTGGCCCAAAATATTGCAACAGACAGGGTTTTTCAAAAAGATGAAGAAATGGTTTGGCGCTGCCTGAGTTGTGGATACATCCATACTGGAAAAGCAGCACCTGAAAAATGCCCGGCCTGTGTAAAGCCTATGGGTTTTTTTGAACTTCTTTGTGAGAATTGGTAATCTGCGAATATTGCAATGAACGAGACACTTGTGTCTTGTTCATTGTGTCTCATTTTTGAATCATTAGGTTTGCAGCATTAAATTTTCAAGCCTACATAATCATAACAATCCCTCTAATTAAGCATTTTTCAGTAAACTGGGTACCCCAGGCACACAATTTGCTCTATTTATCTATTAGTATTTGGATTCACCAGAAAATAATTGGAGCAGGGTATGAGTCTTAATGATATAAAACGCAACTGGGATCTGGTCAATTCCGTGGACTGGGAAATGACACCGGAAGAAGCCATTGCACTTCACCTTGAATGGGGTCCTTTAAGATCACAGGCATATTATAATTCAAGGGACAATGATAATGAAACCGTGTATTTTGTAATAAATACCTGGAAAAAACCACCCATTTTAACCCTGGTCAGAAGAAGAGGATTTGATTCTGAGGATCTGGGAAATTTTAGACTTCCAAAAAATCTTGAAACAGAATTTATGGAAGGAATCGGTCAGTATAAAGGCGTCTATGCTGTTGAAGGTAAAGTAAGAGATTGGCTAAAAAAGGAACTTGAAGTTTAAGTCTGAACTTAACCATCCCCTTAAGTTCACTAGCCGATTGTTCAGGGCAGAAATTTAACCCATTGCCATTTTTCTGCCCTGAACGCTTTTTATTTTCCGTTTTTATTATTTTCTATAAAGTCTTTTACCATTAAGTCTCCCAGTTCTTTTGAGCGTTTTGTGGCGGATTCCACGGCATTTATCATTGTGTTTCTAAGTCTGCCTTGTTCAAGGGTATGGATGCCGGCAATGGCGGTTCCGCCCGGGGATGCAACCCTGTCTTTGAGCTGTCCCGGATGCTCTTGAGATTTAAGCAAAAGCGTTGCTGCCCCCAGAACCGTCTGGGTGGATAAAAACAGAGAATCTTTTCTTGACAGTCCCATTTTGACTCCCCCATCTGCCATGGCATCAATAATCGTGAAAATATAAGCAGGACCGCTGCCGCTTAATCCCGTAAAAGCATCCATGAGGACATTTTCCTGTATAAACACGGTTTTCCCGACAGAATCAAAAATCGCTCTGGCCTGTGCCACATCTTTTTCTGAGGCGAATTCACCGGCTGCAATGGCTGTGGCACTTTCTTTTACAAATGCACAAATATTGGGCATAACCCT
The DNA here is from genome assembly GCA_018702715.1 of Desulfobacula sp. Lineage (GTDB taxonomy): Bacteria > Desulfobacterota > Desulfobacteria > Desulfobacterales > Desulfobacteraceae > Desulfobacula. Next base: position 9,489 of record JABIYQ010000239.1, read on the forward strand.
TATAAGCCGAAGTTCCTTTTGAAGTCCTGAAGCGATTGCAGCCAGGGGGACTCCGGCTGCAATTGAAATGATCAGCTTTGATTGATCAAGGGCTCCTGCTGTTTCTTTTAGAACCGATCCCAGGATTTGGGGTTTTGTTGCAAAAATAACAATTTCAGATTTTTGGGCCACTTCAATATTATCTGTGGTTGTTGAAACATTGTATTTGTTTTGAATGTTTTTTAAAAGGTCTTTTGAAATATCTGAACAGATTATATTTTCAGGTTTTGCCGCCTTGGAAAGTACCAGGCCACTGATCAAAGCCTCACCCATATTTCCGCTTCCAATAAATCCTATCTTTTTTTCCTGCAGCATATTGATAATACTCCTTAATGTATAGATAAAATAAAGAGATTATATTAAGACTTAAAAATTAATATAGTCAAGATAAATTATTAGATAAATTATGGTGTCATTCAGGGCAAACGCGTGTATAAACAAAATTATCAGCCCTCTTTGCAACAAAGGTATAGCTTTCCGGTAAGAATCCACTCCAAATTCCCAAAACCTAAAGGTGAAAAGGATATCATTTGCGGTCCTTAATCAAAAAAAAGCCAATTGATTCCGTCCATTTTCTTTGGCCTTGTACAAGGCGATATCCGCTTTGGCAATCATCTCATCTATCGTTTCATCCCCTGTACCAATTGTAATTCCGATACTGACAGTGATACTAACTTCCCCGGATCTAGTGACCATTTTATGATGGGCTATTTTTTCTCTTATACGTTC
>JABIYQ010000347.1 GCA_018702715.1 Desulfobacula sp.
TGACCGATGGCCTGAAAATCGATAATTGACCTCTGGAATTGGGATCTTTCCCTGGCATGGTTCAGTGCCTTTAGGAAAGCTCCTTCGCAATTTCCCAATGCCTGAGCTCCTATCTCAATACGACTTTCATCCAGGAAGTCAAGGACATTCAGAAGTCCCCTTCCTCTTTTTCCTAAAATATTTTCCTTGGGAACCCGGACATCATCAAAATAAAGTTCTGCCGTGTTGGAGGATCTCCACATCAGTTTTTTGTGCATGGGAACCGCTTTAAATCCAGGTGTTCCGGCTTCAACAAGGATACAGGAATATTCTGGCTTGCCATTGTCCTTTGTTCCGGTGATGGCCTGAACGGTTACGCCCATGGTCATATCACAGGCAGCATTGGTGATAAATATTTTCGAACCGTTAATAACCCATTCATTTCCATCCAGAACAGCCGTTGTTTTACTGCCGCCGGCATCGGATCCCGCCAATGGTTCTGTGAGTCCAAATCCCCACAGGCCTTCCCCTGAACACAATCTGGGTAGATATTTTTGTTTTTGTTCTTCCGTCCCAAAATAGTAGATGGGGCCAATGCCTAAAGAATTACCCGCTGCAATGGTAGCGGCCTGGGAGCCGTCAATCCTGGCAATTTCTTCAACACCTATAATGTATGAAATATAATCCATTTCCTGGCCGTCATACTTTTCTGAAACAAACATGCCAAAAAGACCGATTTCTCCCATTTTTCGAGTCAGGTCTGCAGAAAATTCTTCTTTTTCGTCAAGTTCTCCTGCAATGGGTGCGATCTCTTTTTGGGCAAACTTTCTGACTTCCCGCCGGATCATTTCCTGTTCTTTGGTAAGGTCAAAATCCACCCTGCGCCTCCTTTATATTATACGTTATTTTGTTTTTGCTCATGGTTTTTAACGTTAAAACTGCGCACAATTTTAGAAAACTGATCGAGCGCTCAGTCTATACCCAAGATACTATATTTAAAGAGATTATTTTGTCAAATGCTTTTTTGATTGATAATGAATATTTTCTTGACAAGTTATTGAATAAATGTAAAAAAAACTATGACTGAGCGCTCGTTCAAATTTCATTAACAGCAGGCTTAGGCTTAATATAGAGAAGGGAGCGACCATTTGGAAAGAATTCAAAAATTCAAGAACAAAAAAAAAGATGTAGAGGTCCCTACACAAATTAAAAACCCTGAACTTGTCAGGGAAAGAAGACGCCAGATTATTGATTCAACGGTGACCCTTTTTATTGAGCATGGATATCACAAGACAACGACAAGGATGATTGCAAAGGCATCAAATTTTTCCATTGGTTCTTTATATGAATATGTCAGCTCTAAAGAAGACTTGCTGTATCTTGTGTGCAAAACCATTCATGAGGAAGTACGGGATGCCGTTGAAAAAGCTTTGGCAGATACAGATCAAGAAAAAGAAAGACTTGCATCGGCAATACGGCAATATTTTTATGTTTGTGATAAACTAGGAGATCACATTCTTCTCATGTACCAGGTAACACAATTTTTACCGGAAAAATGGAAAGAGGATGTCCTTGTGAACGAGTTGAATATTACAGATATTTTTATTAATGCGCTGTCCTCTTTGACAGGGAAAAATAAATTTCCAATGCTGGATGACAAAACAATTAATCTGGTGGGCCACAATATCTCAGTATTGGGTCAGATGTGGGCCTTTCGAAGATGGCATGTTCAACAAAATTTTACCATTGAGGAATATATTAAAATTCAAACTAATTTTATTCTTGGACTCATATTTTAATTGAATAAAATTGTAATTGTTTAGCCCGTTAAAAGATGTTATCTCAAAGCCCTGTCTGATGGATATTTGCAGGAGGTTAAGCGTTTAGCATCGAAACAAATATCCATCGGATAGGGCGGTTTCAAACATAAGAGCTGAATAGTTACATAAAATTTTATGCTGTTTTAATTATAGAATATAAGCCATGTTTCATGAGGTCAAACTCCCGAAGACCTTATTAAAGGAGAAGTGTTGAGTATGGAAATCCAAAGTTATACCCCCAGTCATTCTATTAAGATTGTCACTGCCACATCGCTTTTTGACGGTCATGATGCTGCCATAAATATAATGAGAAGAATTTTGCAGGATACGGGTGCAGAAGTGATCCATATAGGCCATAACAGGTCTGCAAAGGAAGTTGTGGATGCAGCCATTGAAGAAGATGCCCAGGGTATTGCCGTATCCAGCTACCAGGGTGGGCATATCGAATATTTTAAGTATATGGTGGACCTTTTAAAAGAAAAAGGCGGATCCCATATTAAGATTTTTGGCGGTGGCGGTGGGGTTATCATTCCCATGGAAATGGATGAGCTGCATGCCTATGGCGTGACAAGAATTTATTCTCCTGAAGATGGATCAATTATGGGGCTTCAAGGCATGATCAATGATATGATGCAGTCCATGGATGTCCCTTGTGTTGATTATGAAAAGCTTGATTATGAGCAACTGACCCTGGACAATAAATATGTGACGGCAAATTTTATTTCTGCAGTTCAGGAAGCCAAAGCCAATGACAAAGATACATTTAACAAAATCATTTTTAATATTAATAAGCTTGCAGATAAAAAAGATGTTCCTGTCATTGGATTAACAGGAACAGGCGGGGCAGGAAAGTCCTCTTTAACAGATGAATTGATTATCAGGATTTTAAGGGATCTAAAAGACATCAATATTGCCATTATCTCCTGTGATCCCTCCAGACGGAAGACAGGCGGTGCCCTTCTGGGAGACAGGATCAGAATGAATTCCATAGAAACAGGCCGGGTTTATATGCGGTCCCTTGCAACAAGACGTTCCCAGACAGAGCTTCCAGAGGCCTTACCCGATGCCATCAGCGTGGTCAAGGCAGCAGGTTATGATATGGTGATCGTTGAAACCGCCGGTATTGGCCAGGGGGATTCCAGGGTGGTTGACCTTGTGGATATGTCCATCTATGTTATGACGGCTGAATATGGCGCCCCTTCCCAGTTGGAAAAAATAGACATGCTGGATTATGCGGATATTGTAGTGGTGAACAAGTATGAGAAAAAAGGCAGCGAAGATGCCATACGGGATGTCAGAAAACAGGTCCAGAGAAATCGCAAGGCATGGGATATGGATCCAAAGAGCCTGCCCGTGTATGGAACCATTGCCTCAAAATTTAATGATGACGGGATAACCGCATTTTATCACGGGCTTTTAGACCTTATATCAGAAAAGAAAAATATCAAATTCAAATCATCTATTGTCCGGACGGGCATAAAAGAATCTTCTTCAAAAACCATAATTATCCCCGGAGAAAGAACCCGATACCTTGCCGAGATCGCTGATTCAGTGAGACAATATCACACAACAACCCAAGACCAGTCAAAGGCTGTAAGAAATCAATGGCATTTGACCGAGGCTTTAAAAACCCTTGAAGACAAAGGCCTATCGCAATTACCCAAAGCCCTGGAAAAATTTAAAGAAGCCATTGCAGATGCCACCTCCTGTGTTGAGGATGAAACCCATAAGACCATTAAAGAGTTCGATACATGCAAAAATCGGTTTGGAAAAGATGAACTGGTGTACACCGTTCGGGATAAGGAATTTAAACTTCCTTTATACAGTCAATCTTTGTCCCATTCTAAAATTCCTAAAATTTCTCTTCCACAATTTATTGATCCCGGAGAACAGTATACATGGATGAGAAAAGAAAATTTTGCAGGTAATTTTCCTTATACGGCAGGCGTTTTCCCATTAAAAAGGGCAGATGAAGATCCTACCCGGATGTTTGCGGGAGAAGGCGGCCCCAAAGATACCAATAAACGGTTCAAACTTTTGTCACAAAGCTATCCTGCCAAACGATTGTCCACTGCTTTTGATTCGGTTACCCTTTACGGATTTGACCCGGACACACGTCCTGATATTTACGGCAAAATAGGTACCTCCGGGGTGAGCATCTGCACTTTGGATGACGTAAAAGTTCTTTATGACGGGTTTGATCTTTGTGCACCCAATACGTCTGTATCCATGACGATTAACGGTCCGGCCCCCATGATGCTGGCCATGTTTATGAACACGGCCATTGCCCAGCAGATGGAGGCATTTAAAGAAAAAAATGGTCGGGACCCGTCAAAAGAAGAAATGGAATCCATCAGGCAGTTTGCCTTGTCCAATGTACGCGGAACGGTACAGGCAGATATTTTAAAAGAAGACCAGGGTCAAAACACCTGTATTTTTTCCATTGAATTTGCACTGAAAATGATGGGGGATATTCAGCAGTATTTTATTGATCATCAGGTTCAAAATTTTTATTCAGTCTCCATTTCAGGATATCATATTGCAGAAGCCGGTGCCAATCCCATTACCCAGCTTGCATTAACCCTGGCAAACGGGTTCACCTATGTGGAGTATTATCTTTCCCGCGGCATGGATATCGATACCTTTGCTCCTTCCCTTTCCTTTTTCTTTTCCAATGGTATGGATCCTGAATATACAGTGATCGGTAGAGTGGCCAGACGGATTTGGGCTGTGGCCATGAAATATAAATATAAGGGAAATGAAAAATCACAGAAACTGAAATACCATATCCAGACCTCGGGTAGATCATTGCATAGTCAGGATATCCAGTTCAATGACATCAGAACCACCCTCCAGGGATTGTGCGCTATTTATGATAATTGTAACAGTCTTCATACCAATGCCTTTGATGAAGCCATAACAACCCCTTCTGCAGAATCTGTGAGAAGGGCACTTGCTGTCCAATTGATTGTTAACCGGGAATGGGGACTTACCAAAAATGAAAATCCTTTACAGGGCAGTTTTATTGTGGATGAACTAACTGATCTTGTGGAGGAAGCCGTATTAATTGAATTTGAAAGGATCACGGAAAGAGGCGGTGTGTTGGGGGGAATGGAAACAGGATACCAGAGAGGTAAAATTCAGGAAGAATCCATTTACTATGAAAATCTGAAACATTCAGGCAAATATCCCATTATCGGGGTGAATACCTTTGAAGATCCGGATGCAAATTACGCAGAAATGGCAAATCATCTGGAGCTTGCACGGGCAACGGATGATCAAAAGGATGCTCAACTTGAAAGACTGAACGGTTTTAAAAAACAAAATTTAGATCAATCAGGCCAAGCGCTTGAGAGTTTAAAGCAGGCAGCATTAAATAATGAAAACATGTTTGAAAGATTAATGGAGACGGTCAAGGTTTGCAGTTTGGGAACAATCACCCATGCTTTGTATGAGGTGGGTGGAAAATACAGACGAAACATGTAAAAATATAAGGAGATTATAAGTATGAATAAGGCAGTCATCGTCAGCGCCACAAGGACTCCCTTGGGAAGTTTTGGCGGAACATTAAAAAAAATGGGTGCAACAGATCTTGGGGCCCATGTAATAAGAGAAGCCATTACAAGGGCTGGCATTGATGATAATCAAATTAATGAGTGTATCATGGGCATGGTCCTGCCCTGCGGATATGGTCAGAATCCAGGAAAACTTGCCGCTGTTAAAGCAGGTCTCCCCTGGGAAGTTGAATCCATTACAATAAATAAAGTCTGTGGTTCTTCATTAAAAGCAGTAATGCTTGCGGCCCAGGCCATCCAGTGCGGGGATGCCGAGGTGGTGGTAGCAGGCGGTATGGAAAATATGAGCATGGCACCCTATTATATGGACAAGGCTCGCTGGGGTCATCGCATGGGACCTGGCAAAATTGAAGACCATATGGTTCATGACGGGCTTTGGGATGTGATCAATGATTTTCATATGGGCATGTCCAATGAACTTTCCTGTGAAAAATGGGATGTATCAAGACAAGTTCAGGACGAGTTTGCAGCCGAATCTTATAAAAGAGCCAATGCGTCAATTGCCAAAGGAAGGTTTAAAGATGAAATCGTGCCTGTGGAAATCCCTCAGAGAAAAGGAGATCCCCTTATTTTTGATACAGATGAATGCTGCAAGGATACAGGTCTTGAATTTTTATCAAAGATGAGGCCCGCCTTTAAAAAGGACGGTGTGGGAACAGCAGGGAATGCTTCCATTATCAGTGATGGGGCATCCGCTTTAGTTATCATGAGTGAAAGTAAAGCAAAAGAATTAGGGTGTAAGATCATGGCCACCATCGGTTCCCAGGGTTCCTATGGCATTGATATGAAATATGTTTTAATGGCACCGATTTATGCCATTCCAAAGGTGTTAAAAAAGCAAGGTCTTTCAATTTCAGATATTGATCTGTTTGAAATCAATGAGGCTTTTTCAGGTAGTTCAGCAGGCATTAACAAGGTGCTTGATTTAGATCCTGAAAAAGTAAATGTTAATGGCGGCAGTGTTGCTCTGGGTCATCCAATCGGTGCAAGTGGAGCAAGGGTATTGACCACATTGTTATATGAAATGGAAAAACGGGATGTAAATACGGGTCTTGCCTCTCTTTGCCTGGGTGGTGGAGAAGCTGTTGCCCTTGTTGTCAACAGGTGATATATCAATGAGCTGTTGAAGTGTAAATTGAACTTAAATTAAAAAATAAATGGGATCAGGCTTTCACTAAACGGGGTCAGGCTTGCGTAGTTGCGTTTATCGAAAA
>JABIYQ010000500.1 GCA_018702715.1 Desulfobacula sp.
ATATTCTAATTTCTGTGAGCCGTATTTTTTAAGAATATCTTCATCAATAAACGGGCATTGGCTTAAAGCGATCTTACCCTGGAATACAGATGCAGCAAATGCCAGGCAGGTGGGCTTATTGCATTTTCTACAATTGGTTTTTTCCAATAGTTTAAAAACATCCATGGTATTTTTAAATTCATTCATTGCATTAAACTCCTTTGTTTTCATCAGTCTGTATCAGCTTTACTGCCAAAAGACCGCCGGTCAAGGCCAGAGACTCCGGGTCAATATACAACTCTCATCCATTTTTTGATACAGGTTACGACATAAATATTATATTGAATTCACTCTGATTTCAAATAAATACATCCCCTATTTGGGCGATTTTTAAAATAGTTTAAGATCAAAATCAAGTATAACCCGGTTTTGATCATACCCTTTTGTGTCTTATAAGGAGACCTATGAAAATCACGCAGGCCTTAATCGATGAGCATATAATAATCTTAAAAGGATTGGGATTTTTTAAAACCGCAAGAGACCGTATTGAGAAAAACCAGCACCCGCCAAAACAATTTTTCCAAAGTGCTGTGTCTTTTTTTAGATATTATGCAGATCAGTACCATCATTATAAAGAAGAATTTTTGATGTTTGGATTTTTGGCCAGGAAAAAAGAAGGCCTGCTCGATCTTGAAATTGGATCACTGCGACATCAGCATGAAATTGGCAGACAGTTTTTAACCAATGTTGAAAAATCGATTAATGGATATGACATGAAAAATGAAATCGCCATTACCAGTCTTTTAGAAAACCTGGCATCATTCAGTTCCGTCTTAACCCGCCATATTTTTAGAGAAGACCACCTGTTTTTTCCCATGGTGGAACAAGAATTGTCCAGCAATGAAAAAAAAATGCTGATGGAGCAGTTCAAAATTGAACAACAGGAGTTGGAAAAAAGGAATCCTTTAGAAAAAAACCTTGAATTACTGGATGGAATGCAAAAATTAATGTAATTATTCAGCTCTTACGCTTGAAACCGCCCTGTCTGATGGGTATTTGTTTCGATGCTAAACGCTTAACCTCCTGCAAATATCCATCAGACAGGGCTTTGAGGATAACTTTTTTTAACGGGCTGAACAATTACAAATTAATCAATATAGGGTATTTAAGTAAACAATAGTACAAAAGGATTTACGATATATGAATAAGAGGCTGAATTGCTGGGAGTATCATGGCTGCCGCCGTGAACCCGGTGGAAAGAACACAAAGGGATTTGGTATATGTCCGGCTGCTGCAGATGAAACCTTTGGTGGAATCAACTCAGGTAAATCTGCGGGGCGTTTTTGCTGGGCCGTGGCTGGAACATTCTGTGATGGCAGGCGCCAGGGCACATATGTTGAAAAACAGGCCTCCTGCCAGGGGTGTGATTTTTTTAAAATCGTACTTGCAGAAGAAGGCACCTTGAATCTTAGAACCAAATTCTTAAGGTTTGTACCACCATATACCCGTCATACAATTTTAAACAATCTTGATTCAAAAAAAATTAAAAAATCGGCTCGCTTTATTGTTCAGGGTGATGCCTTAGATGAAGCTTATATCATTAGAAGCGGCTCATGCCTCCTTATAGTGGAAAAAGATAATGAACTTCATCCCATTGATCACCGTGGCCAAGGGGATATTTTGAACATGTCCGCTTTGTTTACAGGAGAACCGGCCAACTCCCATATCGAGGCGGAAACCGATATGGAGCTCTGGGTTTTGAAAAAGAGTCTTTTTGAAAAAATACCTGAAAATGATCCAGACCTGTTCAATTTTCTAACTGAAATTGTTGCTGACCGGTTTGACTCTAAACGGCCCATTTCCGACCGGACCATCGGCCGCTATATTGCTACAGATATCATCGGCCGGGGCGGGTATTCAATTGTCTACAAAGGAATCGATACTAAAAACAATCATCAGGTGGCCATTAAGATGATGCGGCATAACATGGTTACTGATTCCGATTTTCTGGAACAATTCAGGAAGGAGGCCAAGATAGTATCAAAGTTCAGCCATCCAAATATCATCAATGTCTATGATATTAAGGAACGGTTTCGTACTGCATTTATTATTATGGAATACCTGAGTGGTGAAACGATTGCGTCAGAATTAAAAAGAAAAAAGAAAATTGCTCCTAAAGAGGCGATCAATTATCTGGATCAGGCCTGCAGAGCAATTGCCTATGCATACAAAAAAGGGGTGCTGCACAAGGATATCAACCCGGAAAACCTTATCGTGACACAAAACGGCCTGGTAAAGCTTGTGGATTTCGGACTGGCAAGTTTTATCCAGGATGATGATGACATATTGGATGGATCTTTTTCATACCTTGCGCCTGAAGTCTGCGAAGGAGAAACTTCCAGTATTCAAAGTGAAATATATTCTTTAGGAATCACTGCATTTGAAATGGTAACTGGAAATAGACCTTATCCTGAATCTGATCCGGCAGTATTTATGAAAATGCGGTGGGAAAAACAAATTCCGGATCCAAAAGAGCTTGTTCCATACCTGACTGAGTCGCTCAGGTGGTTTATTATAAAAGCCTGCCGTCTGAATCCCGCAGAAAGATATGCTGATATGGACGAGGCACTCAAAGATCTGAACCAGAGCGAGAATGGATTCTCTCAATTGTCTCAGGATGAAACCAACTGCTGGGAATTTATGAAATGTGGCCGGGGTCCGGATGACAAAGATAAAGATTCATTTGATACCTGTCCTGCAACAACTTTGTCCACCCTTGATGGCCTCAACCAAGGGAAAAGGGCAGGAAGAGCCTGCTGGCTTGTGGCAGGAACATTCTGCAGCAATAATATATCCGGTACGTTTGCCGAAAAGATTGAATCCTGCCGGGACTGCAATTTTTACAAGCATGTGAATAAAAAATCCGGTCAGACCAGGCTGAGGATCGATAATATTGATATTTTCGGACTGACCCATATAGGATTAGTTAAAAATGTCAATGAAGACCGGTATCTGGTCCGTCAGATGGAGGATAAATCTTTATTAGTGGCCGTGGCCGACGGACTGGGTGGGGGGGTGTCCAGTGATTTTGCAGCTGAAATCGTTCAAGGAACTTTAGTGGGGTTTCAAAAATTGAATACAGGCAATGAAATCAAGCAGTTAAAACAATTGGTTCTGGATCTCGATACCCTCATCGATCAAAAGGCACAAACCCAGTCAGACCTTGAGGGCATGGCAACAACCCTTGTTTGCGCTATTTTAAAAAAAGATCATGTTCACTGGATAAATGTCGGCGATTCAAGGCTGTACCTTTTAAGGGATAAAAAATTGATTCAGCTCAGTGAAGACCAGACCCTTGCAAAATTCCTGATCGCGGAAGGAGAGCTGGCCCCTGAAAAAGCCAGGGAACACTATTCCTATGAGATTCTGGATCAGTGTATTGGTTATGGTGAATGCTCTCCCCAGACAGGTAGTTTTAAAGTAAAAAAAAATGATTTACTGGTTTTATTAACGGACGGGCTCCATAAAATGGTACCGCAGAAAAAGGTGTTCTCCATATTAAATAACGACACCTCCATCGAAATCAAAGCAAAAGAATTGACAAAAGCAGCCCTGGATTCAGGAGGTAAAGATAATATCACCATAGTAGTTGCAAGAATTAATCAAACCCTGAAATAAAAATTTTTTTCTTGATATCACTATAAAAGATACTGTTCCAGCCAATTGGCCCGGGGGGGGAATCCCTGTTGTTCAGCACCTGTCTTGCGGCAGCATGTGGCGGGCTGCAAGGCAACGCAAGCAGTTATTAAATGGAAATCAAAATGGTAAATCTGAAAACAAAAATTGTTAAATTCAATAACTCAAAGCACAGAAATCAGGTTGCGAACTTATGGCAAACTATATTTGACTATGAAGCGGCTCACAATTCACCCGAAGTCACAATTGATAATAAAATCAAAAATAAGGATGGTTTGTTTTTTGTGGTTGAAATAAAACAAAGAGTTATTGGTACTGTTATGGCAGGATATGATGGTCATAGAGGCTGGATTTATTCTCTCGCAGTAGACCCAAAATTTCAAAGGCAAGGTATTGGCTC
>JABIYQ010000432.1 GCA_018702715.1 Desulfobacula sp.
CCATCATGGAAAGTTCAGCACCTGCTCTAACAGCCATTGTGTAAGTGGAACCTGCATTCCATACCGGATACCATGCACGACCTTTACCCTCACCAACTGAACGGGGCTGATACACGTTAACTGCGCCACCGCAGGCTACCATCATTACTTTTGCTTTGATGATGTACACTTTGTTTTCACGAACAGAAAAACCAACTGCGCCGGCTATTTTTGTAGGATCATTTTCGTCGTTGAGAAGTTCAACAATGAAACATCTTTCAATAATGTTGTCTTCGCCAAGTGCAAGTTTACCAGCTTCAGCAACAATTCTCTTATAAGATTCACCATTGATCATGATCTGCCATTTACCAGTACGAACTGGAGTGGCGCCGCCTTTAAGAGTACCGGCTTTCATTCCTTGTTTACCATTCAGGTTTTTTCCATCATCAGTTTTTTTCCATACAGGGAGTCCCCATTCTTCGAAAAGATGTACAGAATCATCAACATGACGGCCAAGGTCAAAGATCAAGTCTTCACGAACAATACCCATAAGGTCGTTTCTAACCATACGAACGTAATCTTCAGGTTTGTTATCGCCAATATACGTATTAATAGCTGAAAGTCCCTGGGCAACTGCACCGGATCTTTCAAGGGCTGCTTTGTCACAAAGAAGAATTTTTGTGTCATCACTGGCCCATTTTTTGATTTCAAATGCTGTTCCGCAGGCAGCCATTCCGCCACCAACGATCAGAACATCAACGTCTCTTTTATCAACCTCTGGGTCTCTTACAGCTTTAAGTTCTCCAATAGGTTTGTTAGGTAATGCCATTATATACCTCCAAAATTATGTATAAATATCAAAATTACATGGTTGACAGTAAAATTATGCAAGCTCTGATGGAGCTACAAGTACATAACCATCTGCTTCCTGAGTAGAAAGAAGCCCACTGTCAAGGTCTTTACCTTTAAGGTCAGCATAAGCATTTGCTTCACCTTCAGGAGTAGTTCTGATCGGGAACTTAAAGCGTTTTATAACGCCGTTTCTAAACTTACATGTCCACATCACATCCTCTGTACCCATCATAGGAACAGTAGAACCTCCCATGGGTACAAAGTCAGAGTAACCTCGGACTTCAATGGCCTGGGAAGGACAAATTTTTACACATGAAAAACATTCCCAGCATTGATCTGGTTCCTGGTTGTATGCTTTCATTTCATTAGGTTCAAGAACCATCAGGTCATTGGGACAAATATACATACATGCTGTTTTGTCCCCACCTTTGCAGCCGTCACATTTTTCTGCAATTACAAAAGATGGCATTTAAAATACCTCCACTAGTTTAAGTTAATCAAATTGCACAATACCGTTGTGCTACTATTTTTTATCACATCAAAACAGACTGTAACCTTTACTGTTCAGCCTGGTAAGTCTTAAATCAGCTCGAAGATCAAAAAACAAATAACAAATAACCGTCCAAGCTCAATACAAATTGTTATCGAAATAGCACCCTCTATCTATTTTTGTCAAGAATTTTTCAAAAAAGATTAGCCTTGTTTTTCAATTGTTTCCCCTATTTTGAAAAAAAACAATATATATGAAATATCAATAGGATAAGATACAATATATAGATAGTATGATAGGGCAAAAAGAGACTGGAAATCTAAAAAAATTATTGATACTCTAGGCCAGCCCAAAATTAGGTTCAAAAATAACAAAGGAAAACAAATGATAGAAGATATGATACCGGTTACTCTCCAGAATTTTATGAATTTTAATTGTAATTGTGACAATGAATGTTTTAATGAATGCTGCAGTGACCTGAATCAGGCTTTGACACCCTATGATGTATTGAGATTGAAAAGCAGTCTTGGGATATCTTCTCAAGACTTTTTAAAGACGTATACCTCTTTGCATTACGGGCCTGAATCCGGATTGCCTGTAATAGAATTTAAGCCCAACCCTGACAAAGGGTATGAATGTCCCTTTGTTAAACCTCAAGGTTGCTCAGTATATGAGGACAGACCTGGCTCCTGCAGGATGTATCCTCTGGCAAGGGCCATTACAAAATCAAGGGAAACAGGTGAAATTACCCAATACTTTGCCTTAATTGAAGAACCCCATTGCAAAGGATTTGGTAAGCAAACCGGTCTTACAGTGGAGCAATGGCTGAAAGGCCAGGATGTGGATATGCATAATAAAGAAAATGACAAACTCATGGAATTAATCAGTCTTAAAAACAGGATTCTGCCCGGCAAGCTTGAAGGGGCACAGTCTGATATATTTTATCTGGCCTTATATGACCTTGATGAGTTTTGTGCACAGATTTTTGAAAAAGATCTTTTAAAGGAATTCACTATCCCCGATGACCTATTAAGAAATATCAAAACAGATGATGTGGCATTGTTGAGCTTTGGCATTAACTGGGTAAAATACAAACTTTTCGGGGTAGAGTTGTTATTGGGAGAATAAAATTTATGCAGGTTAAAGGAAAAGTTGCCCTGGTGCTGGGTGCTGTTAAAGGGATCGGGAAAGGAATTGGCATTGCCCTTGCCAATGAAGGTGCAAAACTTGTCTTAACCCGGCATGACTGGGAAGATGCATTTGAGACAATGGAAACAGATTTTCTGGCATCTGAAGCCGAACATATGATAATCACAGCTGATTTGCGCAGTATTAAAGATATTGAAAAGCTTGCCTTGTCTATTAAAGAAAAATATGGCTGTCTGGATATTTTGATTAATAATATTGAGCGTGGCGGATGGCCGACGGTTCATGGAAAATATATTGAAGATCAATGGGACCTTGAAATTGAAACCACGCTTAAGGCTAAACAATGGGTGTTTTCTTCTGTGTTTTCCCTTTTAAAAAAAACAAGTGAGGCTGTTGTCATCAATATATCTTCCATTGCAGGACTTGTAGGGAGATCAGGTCCTGCTGCACTGGTTTTTAATGATGGGTATGCAGCTGCCAATAGAGGTGTTTCAAGCCTGACTGAAACCTGGGCCCGTCTGGGAGCGCCCCATATCAGGGTTAATGAAATTATGCTGGGGATGTTTGATTCCCGGCATGCAAAACAAACACGTGGATGGCGTCAGGTCCTCACTGAAAATGAAAAGCAGTCTTTGATTGATCACACCCTGTTGAAAAGGACAGGGACAATAGAAGATGTGGTTAAGGCCTGCCTGTTTCTGATCAAAGATGCGCCATACATGACCGGAAGTGTTTTGAGGCTTGACGGTGGTTATATCCTTGCCGGGGAAAAAATTCCACCCATGCCCAAAGGGATTGTTTAAATTTAGTATAATAAATGATAGTCACCGCAATCAGGTATGGATTTGTTCTGACTTTTAGTCATCTTATTGTCCGGACCAAAGGGATGTTTTCATGATAATAAAATCAGAAAAAAAAATAATTGCCAAAGTATTTTCACAACTTTTAAAAATAAAATTCAAAAAGAAGATCAAATCGTTTAACAAGGAAAAATTCCAGGAAATATCTGCCACCAAAATTGTAAACAAAATTAAACAGCCTGATTGTATCCTTATTGATGTTAGATGCCCTAATGCTTTTAATGGCTGGATATTGGGGAAAGATAGTGTTGGAGGGCATATTTGCGGTGCTGTTAATTTCCCTTTGGCATGGATTGATTTTAAAGGAACCCAATTAAAAAAGACATTGAAAAGGAAGGGGATCACTCCGGGAAAACAATTAATTGTCTATGGTGAAAATGAACAAGAGATATTGAAATTTGCCAATTATTTGTGTTTGATGCAAAAGATTCCACTTAATGATGTTTTTATTTATCCTTTTGCATACAGTACTTTGAGCCGGTCCGGCCTATTTCTAATTGAGCGTTTGAAAAATTATGAAAATCTGGTCCATCCAGTCTGGATAAATGATTTGATTCACAACAAAAATCCAGAAACGTATCAAGGAAATAAGTATCGAATTTTAGATGTTTCAAAATTGAGAAAGTATAAAAAAGGTCACATTCCCGGTGCAACACATTTGGATATTGAAAAACTTGAAACTAAACCTTTATGGAATATTGTTCCAAAAGATGAATTAAATCGACTTTTTTTAACACAAGGAATTACAAAGGATACACTTGTCATTATTTATGGAGAAAATTCAATGGCAGCAACTCGCGTTGCCTTGATATTAATGTATGCAGGAGTTGAAGATGTAAGAATTTTAAATGGCGGGTTTACGGCCTGGGAACAGTGTGGATTCAGAACACAGAAAACGATCCTAAAACCCCGGCCCGTGTCTGATTTTGGTACACTGATTCCAGTTAATCCAAATTACGTAATCAATACGGAAAAAACAAAAAAAATTCTAACCCATATAAACGGTAAACTGGTTAGTATTCGAAGTTTAAAAGAACAGACCGGTAAAACAAGCGGCTATCGCTATATTAAACCCAAAGGTCGGATCAAAGGGGATGTTTGGGGATATGGGGGATCAAATCCTTATAGTATGCAGGATTTCAGGAATCCTGATCAAACCATGCGTGCATTTGGTGAAATAAAAAAAATGTGGCAAACTCAAAGAATAACTTCTGATAATCTTATTGCCTTTTATTGCGGTACGGGCTGGCGGGCCAGCGAAGCTTTTTTTTATGCATATCTCATGGGATTCAAACATATATCAGTATATGATGGTGGGTGGTTTGAATGGAGCCGGGATAAAAAAAATCCCATAGAATCCGGTGAAATTAATTAAGATATCTGTATTCAAACATGATTTTAACGATACATTGGGCAAGTTTTTTTGGATCATGGTGTGCCGTCTTAGCGGTTGTATCTA